>JAPYQX010000372.1 GCA_029937135.1 Nitrospinota bacterium | reverse complement strand
CGCATCGGCACCTCGCTGCGGTGGGTTGTCCAGGGGGAAAAGTGGCCCGAAGCTTCCAGTTTTTTTAAAACCCTCGCGCCTCGACTTCTAAAAAGAAAAACCGGACAAAGCCGCTTCTAATACTCAAACACGGTGGGGCCGTCCACCGCCTCGGTCAGCGCATGGACGGCGGCGCGGGCGGCGCCGAGGCGCCATTCGCGCTCGGCATTAGCTTCCCGCGAAGGGTCGCCGAAGGGGTGATGGAAATGGCCGTCCCGGGTGTTGACGATGCGGTTCGCGCCGATGTCGCGCGCGACGTTGGGCAGGCAGGTCACAACGACGGTGGGAATGCCCTCCCGCTCAAGGGCCCTGGCCAGCGCAGCCCCGCTGCGCGTACCCGTCCCTCACGTTGCGGGGAGAACGGCCCCCGAGACGCCGACGGCCTTGAGCTCCCCGGCCCAGGCGCGGCCGATATCGTCCATCGTCTCAAAGGCCCCGCCGTTTCCGCAGGTGCTCAGGAAGTCGTCGTGGAGCGCGGCGATTTCGCCCTCGCTTTCGAGGCGGCGGAAGGCATCGACGGCGAGCATCCGGTCGGGCTCCTCGTTGACGAAAAGGGTGTTGAAGCCGCCGTGGATTGAGATGAAGCTGCCGCTCGGCAGGGCGTCTTTTCCGGCTAAAGAGTATTTGGCCCAGACATCATTGCGCGAGCCGGTGAGGTGGTCGGGATTATCGGGGGGGACCATGCCGCCCTCTGATACGATGGCGATGACCGCGCTCTTGAGATCGGCGAGGGGCGCGGGCGGGGATATCTTCTCGAGGATGGGGACCTCCAGCTCGGTCTCGTAGGGCTCGCCCTTGATTTTCTTGAGGACGAGATCGACGGCGCGCTGGGAGGTGGGAACCTCGGAGATTTCGTTGTAGCGGATTCCGCGCGGGAGATAGCCTTCATCAACCGCGGCCCCGACGGCCTCGCCCCGCACGAGCTTCATACCAAGGCGAAGGGCGGCCTCGAGGGCTTCCTCCATCCCCGAGGCGGTCTCGGCGGCGGGTACGGTGTAGACGGTGCGCCCGGCGGCGGCGACGCCCGGATTCTCGGGGTGCATCGCCGTGACGGCGGGAATATTCATATCGGCGGCGGCCCGGCAGAGGGCGGCGCAAGAGAGCCCGTAGCGCCCGGCGTTGAAGGCGGGGCCCGCGATGATCAGATCAGGCTTAAAGGCCTTGATCAACTCCATCGCTTCTGAGGCGCAGCGCTCCTCGTTTTCGGCGAATAGGCCGTCGCCGCAGTAGACGGTCCCGGCGACCGCGCCCTCCCCGCCCAGTATCTTATTGATGAGCAGACCGGGGCCAATGGGGCCTTCTTTTGAGGAGAGGGGATGATCGGCCTTCTCCTCGCCGCCGACGCCGGCGAAGAACTGGTTAATGTAGTGAACAACCCGGATTGTTTTGCTCATTGCGCTTCCTCCGCTATTTCGTTTTCATGACCGCGACCTAGTAGGCCACAACCTCATGAGTCAGGGCTTAGTAGGCCTTTCCGATCATGCGGTTCAACTCCATAGCCCATTCGTTGGCGTAGTAATCGCTGTCGGCCATCGTGAAAGCCTCCCTGGCGTCCGTCTCCTTGCCGCCGTATAGCTGAACGACCCGCGAGCCGATTACCCGGTCCACGGCCGGGGCCGCGATCCGGTCACCCTGCATCCCCTTGCTCACTATCGCGTCAGCCTCGGGGACATGGAAGACAAGCGGGAACTCGCCAGTCCCGGGCCGGCCGACCTCGTAGATGATCGGAACGGCCTTGACGCCCATCTGCTCTAAGGCCTGGACGGTGAGCCAGTAGTCCACCGTCGAGTTTCCCCCGCCCTCGAAGCAGAGGACGGCGCCGTCGGCGTTCAGGAGCCTGGCGAGCTTTGCGACGTAGTGCGCCGAGCGCTCTTTCAGCGCCTGATTATCCCGGTGGCCGCGCGTGATGATCGTCCCCGCGAAGTTCAGATCGACGCCGTGGCGGCGGTAGAGCTCGTAGGCGAGCGGCATGTTGCAGTGAAGATAGGTGGGCACCTTCTGCTGGGTCTTGTAGTTGGCCCCCACGACGGCGCCGTCGAACATTTCGTTCGGATGAATAAGCGTGGGAAGCGAGTCGTCCAGATCCTTGCCGTAGACAAATGTCTGGACCATCGACGCCTGGTGCATGACCTGATCGACGAAAACAACGCGCGGAAGCTCGGGGTCCACCTCACCCAGCTCGAATATCTCGAGCCGGACGGGCTCGAGCCGCGCCGTGGACTCGGCCAGCCGGGAGGCCAGCCGGAGGGTGGCGAGTCGCACCGCGTCGTCGTGCGCTTCGTTCGAGGCGCTCTCGAGGGGCTCGAAGCGCGCGACGAGATTCACCGTCTCGGAATTCGTGCAATACCTTCCGCCGGGGCCGGTCATGTCGATGATCCCCTCGCGGTAGGTCATGATTCCCGTCATGGGACCCAGGAACCAGGTCGAGCTGACGACACACATCCCGGCGAGCTTGTGGGTCCGCCCCTCGCCCGCGGTCCTCGCCAGGCCGAGAAAGCCCGGAAACGTGCACGAGCGCCCGCTGACTTTATAGAGAGGCTCAACGGCGTCGAGGACGTTCGTGATGCGAACCGAGTCGCCCGGTTTGGCGGTGTGGAAGCTGACATCCTTCACATCGCCCCCCGCCATCGCCACCCGGCGAAGCTCGGCGGCGTCCACCGTGAGTATCTCACTCCGGTAGGCGAACCGATCCCCAAGAACGACCTCCGAGATCGGAAAAATCCCCATTTCCAGACGCATCACTCCGCTCCCCATTTCCTCAGCCCGCCGCGCGCAACTCAGCCCAAGCGCTTTCGAAGCCCGGCAGGGCGA
>JAPYQX010000371.1 GCA_029937135.1 Nitrospinota bacterium | reverse complement strand
CTATCCGAGAAAGCAACAGGATTTCACCGCTCTTCTTACGAAGATCAAGTCCCGCCGGGTCGAGGCCCTCTTTACGAACAGCTACTTCGCGGACTCCACCGCCCAGCTTCGCGGTCTCCGCGAGCTCAATATCAATCTGAAGTTGGTCGCTGGAACCGTTGGCCCGGGCCTGCCGAAATTCGCCAAATCGCTCGGCAGCACGGCCGAGTATGTTCTCGGATTCAGCCAATGGGAGCCCCTGCCCGGGATCCTCAAGCATCCGGGAATGAAAACCTTCATCTCCGCCTACGTGAAACGCTACGGCGTGAAGCCCAACTACCACGCCGCGATTTCCTACGCAGCGATGCAAATTACTGGCGCGGCCATCAAGAAGGCCGGCACGATCGACCGCGACAAGGTCTGGCAGAAGCTGCGCACGATGAGGGCCAGCTATATCATGGGCACCTGGAAGGTGGACAAGAACAACCTCAACATACACGAAGGCCTCACCTTCCAGATCCTCAACGGCCAGCGCAAGATCGTCTGGCCCAAGAAACTGGCCGAAACGGCCTATAAGCTTCCGATGCCGAATTGGAAGGATCGTCCCAAGAATTAAGCGGGTTGATCGGGCAACGGATTTACCAGACGCAAGATTTATCGACCGGCGCCGGGGAGGAATCCCCGGCGCCGTTTGGGTTCATGAAAGATATCAATCCTCGGGTTCCTCCCCTCGCTCGATACGGTCAAGGTTATCCGAAAATAGTTTCCGTTCCTCATCGTTTTCAAACTGGATGGAAGGGACGGCGCGCTCGCGCCAATGCTTGCGGCCTGCCTCATTCATCCCCTCGTATAATGTGAGTGCATCGTCGAGTTTATCTCTCATCAAAACTTCTCCTGTTAAAGAAACAAGTGAATTTTTAAATATGTGGCCACAGTAGGCTGCTTTAAATTTTAGATATTATGGCCAATGAGATACACCACCCCGCCCCCAGGCCATAGCCTATGGGCTAACATAATGATTGGCGCAAAAAATTCTGGAGCCAGATCAGACCCACGAGTGTAGCTGATTGATACCACCCCTCCGCCTCAAATTATCCCCCAGGAGGTCAGCTGATCGAGGGTGATGCGAATGAAGAGGCAGCCCGGCCCGCCGAGTGGGACCTTCTCGTATTGGGGGTACTTCTCACGGAGGAGCGCTTCTGCACTTCGACATTCCGCCTCTTTCTTAGCTGGGCGACTGTCCGCCGATCCACTCTCCAGGATCATGGCGGTCCCACGAATGAGGACGAAACCGAGGCGTGCCCAATCCTCCTCGTACCAGGAGACCAGGAGAGAAACCCGGGGGTTCTCCCGGATATTGCGAAGACGGCGGAGCCCGCTGGGATCTCTCTTGGGTTTTCCGTCGATGGGGGTGTAAATTCGCCCGCTATCGAGCACAAAGACGACGGGGACAACATGAGGGTGTCCATCCCCATCGGCCGTGGCGAGGGCCCCCACTCGGGCAGCATCTAAAAAGCGGGACTGATCGAGAGTCAAAGCAATCATGACTATTTCATCCTCGTGCCGACTCGTGTTCTAAACTTCGCCCTTTAGTTCTCGGCCATGACCTAATGAATTTATTCGCGGCTGACATTGGCTTTGTGAAGCTATTCTGATGCCTTTGCATGGCGAATTTCTATCTCGCAATGCACAGGGGGAGGAACTTTCTCAGTCGGGGACCTCAAGGCTGACGAGGGGACCATACTGTTGGCCGCCGTAGGTATCACCGTCCTCGGGGTCGCACTGAAAGATGGGCCGGGGAATAGAGACCTTGATGGCGCGAGCGGCGTCGTGGTGTACGAGGAGAATCTCCTCGACCGGAATCCCGTAGAGGCGGCTGAACACCTCCTTGGTCAGCACATTCGAGGCTATCACCTTCTGGTAGTTATCCGCTTCCGCGAACATGATGTCGAAGGTCAGGTTGAACGGGCCCGCGTTCTTCGATCGGATTAGCGTTGCCATCTCGCCGAGAGTCGGCATTTTCTCTATACCTCAATGAGCTCCATTGGGAACATTTCGCATGGGTCGTCCGGCTCGACGACATGGTTCATATTGAAGCGGTACACCTCGCCTTTGTCTAATTCAGGTGGGGCAAAGGGATAGGCCAGCCCTGTGATGAGGCCGTGCCACTCGGGGATAGGGAAGTGCACGACGAAGTGAGCAAAGGTCTGGGCGAGGGCCTTGGCCGTATCGTGGTCGCGGGCCGTGACCTCGAAGACCACCCCGACTTCGTGTGGCAGTTCGTCCGCCAACGGTTCCAGGGGGCCCATGACCGCGTCCCGCCCGTACACGCGGTGGACGATGGTGTAATCCTCCTCCGTGACCTTGCCGCCGAATATTTCCACTACGCGGCCCTCAAATTTGGCCTTCATCCCCTCCAACCAGGGGTCCAACTGGCGAATGATGAAGGGGTCCCGAACCCCGCCGATGACCACGAACTGGTGGCCGACACACTCCACCCCTTCCAGTTTCACGGTGTAGCCTTCGGTCTCCCGGAATTTCGAGCCGCTTGCCCGGACGGCACGGTCGCTCTCGGCCGTGTACTCAACTTCGCTTGTGTCGATTACTCCCCCCGGCTCGGTAATGAAGAAGGGGTCGAAATTTTCATACAAAGTGTGGGAAGCGACGCTCTGGGGCGAGCAGCGGGCCTCGGTATCCAACGGCTCGATGATGAAGTGCTCGTCCCGGATCCAGGCGAAGGCGCCGTCGGGCCGTTTGCGCTGTGTGACACACGCTGCGCCGCACTCGAGAATCTTGGCCGCATGCCAAGAGGCGCCAGGGGAGGCGCCCATCTGTAGGGGCACTGCCGCAAAGAGGGAGGTGTCTGACGCCCTCCCCGCGAGGATCACC
>JAPYQX010000370.1 GCA_029937135.1 Nitrospinota bacterium | reverse complement strand
AACAGACCGTACCTGAGGCCTGCAAGCAGATCGAAGTATCCGAGCAGACATATTACCGCTGGAGGAAGGAGTACGGGGGGCTCAGGCTCGATCAGGCCAAGCGTCTCAGGGAGCTCGTTGCAGACCAGGCCCTGGACATGGCGATTCTCAAGGAGGCCGCCTCGGGAAACTTCTGAGCCCGCCCAAGAGGAGGCGGGCAGTGTCACATGTGCGAGGGCATCTTCGGGTATCCGAGCGGCGGGCCTGCCAGGTACTGGCACAGCCGCGTTCGACACAAAGGCGTCCCCTGCGTCTGAGTGATGAGGAGAGGAGGCTGACCGATCGAATTACCCAACTGGCCAGTCTTTACGGGCGCTATGGGTACCGACGCATCACGGCGCTCCTGAGGCATGAGGGCTGGCGGGTGAACCACAAGCGGGTCGAGCGCATCTGGCGCCGGGAGGGTCTTAAGGTTCCCCGGAGACAGCCCAAACGGGGACGTCTGTGGCTCAATGATGGTTCCTGCGTGAGGCGGAGGCCTGAGCGTGCGGGTCATGTGTGGGCGTATGACTTCTGTGTAGAACGGACTGGTGATGGACGTCCCCTCCGACTCCTCGTGGTGGTGGATGAATTTACGAGGGAGTGCCTCTCTGTTGATGTGGGAAGGAAGCTGAACTCAGAAGACGTGCTGGAGCGTCTGACGGAGCTGTTCGTTGCAAGGGGGATCCCGGGCCATATCCGCTCGGACAACGGGGCTGAGTTTACCGCCCGCCGGTCATCCGAACGGCTGAGCAAACAACAAACTCGCATCCGGCCAACCATGGCGCCTGCTCCTCCACACGGCCTCCGATCATCCGAACGCCTGAGCAAACAACAAGGCCACTTCCGCCCAACCATGGCGCCTGACCCTCGCCCGGCCGCCTGCTCTCAGTTTCTCCCGCAATTGATCATCCTTTAATAACGCAATCAGCACCGCCGCCAACTCCCCGGCGTCTTTTCCCGAAACCAGAATAGCGGCCTCGCCGTCCGGCGCCACCTCGGGGACCGCCGCCGCACGGGCAGCCACTATCGGCAGCCCCGCCGCCATCGACTCGAGAAACACCAGGCCAAATCCCTCCTGGAGGCTCGGCAGCGCAAAAACATCCGCCTGAAAAAAAGCCCGTCTGACGATCTCGTCCGAAGCCAACTCCCCCCAAAATTCCACAACGGCGCCCAGCCCCAGCTCCCCCGCCTGTTGTTTGAGAGCTGGCAGCATGGGACCGCCCCCGATAACACGCAAAAGAACATCGGGTGCCGCACGCCGCACCTCGGGCATGGCGGCGATTAACAACCGCGTGTTTTTCCGGGGGTACTGGCGGGCGACGGAAAGAATCACGGGGCGGGTGTCCTCCCGGCGGGGCGGGGCGGCGGCGAGGGAATCCCAGAGCTTCAGGTCGATTCCCAGCGGGACGACCGAGACTTTTTCGGGCTTCAGGCCATAGGCCTCGATTGCAATCCGGCGGCTGTGCCCACTCGGGACAATCGTCCTTCGCGCCCGGCGTGCGTTTATTTTCTCCAGGTGAGAGAGGGCGCTTAGGTAGACCCGCGGCCAGCCCTTTTCAAAGCGCCTCTCCTCGGCCGATATCCCGAAGAGGCAAACCCCGTAATTCCCGAGACTCGCCTCCGGCAAAAGGAACCCGTCGATATCGAACCCCACCACCGCATCGTAGGCGTCCCCCGGCGGCCGGATCATCAGCCCCGCGTTATAAACAAGGCGGTTGAGAGTCAGGCTCGGCGAAACCGCGCGGGGCGGCAGCACGTCCACCCGGTGCCCCAAGCTCTCCAATCCAAGAGCAAGCCCTGAAATGGCCACCGCCGTACCGCTGCCCTTCGCCGCGCCGGTGCGCCATGAATTCAAAAAAGCGAAACGCAAGGACTCATCCCCGCAGGAATAATGTCCGCCGGATTCCAATTCGCCAGTTTCATATTCGCCAGATGGGGGTGAATACATTGAAAACGGGTGAACGCACTTAAAGCGCGGCGTCCGATTTGGCGGCGAAAATAAAATCGCTCTCGGTCAGGCCGTTTATCTTGTGGGTCCAGATCGTCACCCGCACTTTTCCCCATGCCAAAAAAATGTCGGGGTGATGGCCCTGCCCCTCGGCGAGCTCGCCCACGCGGCTCACAAAATCGAGCGCCGCCCGGAAATCGGGAAACTTGTACTCCTTCTCGAGATGATGCCCGTCAACGACCTGCCAGCCTTCATCGACTTGGTCCCGAAGCTTATCGAGCGCCTCGCCCTCGAGCGGCGGGACCCCGCCCTTGCAGGGCACGCATTCCTTTAACGCTAAATCACTCATATCCGGTGCCTTCCTTTATCCAAACTTTATCAGATAGCCTTACTGTATCGCACCTCTTTAACTCTTGTGTGAAATAAATACTCAAAAAAAGCCCCCGCTTTTCACCAAAGCGGGGGCCAGAAATACACTAAAACAATTCGTTAAGGTGTTGAAGGACTCACCGAAACGACTACAGCCAAGTTTAACACAGCATCCACGTTACTACCTGACGACACTGTATCGACAAGCGCCGCATTCGTAACGAGGGCATCAACCGCCTGTGTCACGGTTCCCGGAGTAGTTTCCACCAACCTGGCAATCGGAACAATAACTACGTCAGAAACTGGAACCGTAGCCACAGCCGCTTGAACGACTGCCACACTAACACCCGAAGCCTGCGCGCCCTGGACAGCGCCCGAGGAAGCAGCCTGGACAACCGTCGAAATGCTGACACCCGCTGCTTGCGCGCCCTGGACAGCACCATTCGAAGCGGCTGAAACCAACGGCCGCAATATCAGCGCCCGAGGCCTGCGCGCCCTGGACAGCACCATTCGAAGCGGCTGAAACCAACGGCCGCAATATCA
>JAPYQX010000369.1 GCA_029937135.1 Nitrospinota bacterium | reverse complement strand
CCGGCAACGACATTCATGCTGGACTGGGATTCGGTTACCATTTCAATTCGCGGATATTCAGGAAAGCGGCGACAACCAGCTGATGAAAACGCCCGGCTCGGCCCGGTCTATGGCCTCCTGAAATACCTCCCCATTCTCGAAACGCGTTCCGGGAATCGTGACCCCCGGAAACCGAAGCTCAAGGCTCTTCACGTCAAACGGCCAGGGAGAGATTTCGAGGCCGTCGTCCGGCGTGGGACGGACCTTCAGGCCGCACCTCGTCAACGGGTGAACCTCCCCCTCGGGGGGGCTGATCTCGGGCGCCCTGCAGGTCAGAAGCGACAGGGTGTCGCAGGCGCGGAGGAGGAGGGAGGCCTTCTCCTTCTCCGATTCCTCGGTGGAAGAGAAATTTTCCCGGAGCGACTCCCGCCGTTTCGCCTCGGCGGTGACAAACGCCTGGAGCCGCCGGAGGACATCGGGCGGGGCACCGCGGCCCCCGGCGTCGGCCAGCTGCCCGAAATGGGCGCTCACCAGATAGCCCGAAAACGCATGAAACCCGGCGCAGGTGGCGATGCTCTTCGACCAAACCGCGATAGCCTCGTCCGAGTCGGTGCTGAAGAAACTGAAGGGCAGCTTCGTCTCCGGATCGTAGCGCAGCGTTTCGTCCGGCTTGCACCAGCCGACATCGTGGTTGTCCACCGCGAAAAACACAGCTTCCTTCAAATCATCCGGAAGCGGCGAAAGCGTTTCGATCCCCGCCCAGTGGCGGACAAGAGAGCCCGCCGCGCGCGCATGGTCGTGTTGCGAGATGAGACGAACGCCATCTTTCATCGGACGGACAATCATCGAGGAGCGCCTCACTTGAAAAACGAAACGGCAAAAAAATTTATGACATAACCGGTCCAAAATCGAAGGTTCGGACGAATGTAGCAGTCCCACCCCCAAGGGCCAAGAGGGCCGCCAATTGGCGGGGGGTGGAATATTTGAGACCTTCCCTCCCCGGGAGGGGCGCAAGCTCTTGATGGCGAGGGCAAAAGAGAGGAAAATCCGCCCTTCTGAGCAGATTTGCTCCTTCTCTCCCGCTGGCTGGCTGTTTTCACCGGGCGAAAGCTGTTTTTACGGACGAAAATCAAGAGTTGCGAGGATTATCGACTTGAACACAGAATCCGGCTCAGTTGGCCTGACCGAAACGAAAACGATCACTCTCCCCGAGCCGTTCCTTACCGAATCGGGAAAGACGCTCCCGGGCGTCCGCGTCGCCTATGAAACCTACGGCGAGCTGAACAACGCCGGGGACAATGCCATCCTCGTCATCCACGCTCTGACGGGCGATGCCCATGCCGCGGGATACCACGACGCGGACGACCCCCAGCCCGGCTGGTGGGACCCGATCATTGGCCCCGGAAAGGCGATAGACACGGACCGCTATTTCGTCGTCTGCACGAACAACCTCGGCGGCTGCTCGGGAACGACAGGGCCCACATCCATCAACCCGGAGACGGGGCGCCCCTACGGGGCCGCCTTCCCGGTCGTGACGGTCGAGGACACCGTGCGCCTTCAGCACGAATTCATCGACGCCATCGGCGTGAATCGCCTCCGGTCGGTCATCGGGGGGTCGATGGCCGGCATGCAAACCCTGGAGTGGGGACTGCGCTACAGCGATTTTTGCGATTCGGTCATCCCGGTCGCCGGCGCCGCCCGCCTGACCCCGATGGGGATCGCCTGGGACAAGATTGCCCGCTCGGCGATCATGTCCGACGCAGGATGGGAGGGGGGCAACTATGAATCCGGCGGCGGACCGAGGAAAGGTCTCGGCGTGGCCCGCATGATCGCCCACATCACCTACCTCAGCGGCCCCATCATGTGGGAAAAATTCGGCCGCCGCGTCCACGACAAAGGCCGCTTGCTCGAGGAAATCACCGCCCGCTTCGAGGTGGAGAGTTATCTCGACCACCAGGGAGGCAAGTTCGTGGACCGCTTCGACGCGAACTCCTACCTCTATCTGTCGCGGATGATGGACCTCTACGACGCCTCCTCGGGTCATGAAAATCTCAAGGCTGCCCTCGAGCGCCTCCGGACCAAGTGCCTTCTCATCTGCTTCATATCGGATTGGCTCTACCCGCCCCACTGCAGCATCGAGATCGCCGAGGCGCTGCAATCCCTCGGCCGCGAGGTGGAGCTTCACAACGTCGAGTCCACCTACGGCCATGATGCGTTCCTCGTGCAAATCGCCCAGCTGACCCGAATCGTGGGCGACTTCCTGAAACGCCTGGAAGGAGGGGGCCCCATCGGAATCGACGCGATGGCCATACCCGCCGGGATCCGGCGGTTCATGCTCACCTTCCCGGCCGTCGAGGTGCAAAAACCCATACTCTGGGAGCTCGGGAAAAAATTCGGATTCGCCATCAACATTATTCGAGGCGATGTGAGCAGCGATTCGGGCTGGCAGGTGTGCGAATTCGAGGGCGACTCCGGGGAGATCGCCGAGGCCGTCGCCTACCTCAGAGGCCGGGGCATCTGGGTGGACCCCGGCGGGGACGCCCCCATCGACCACGATCGAGCCGAGGCCGTATAGAAGGAAACTGGATATCAACCCGCTTTTGAGCTTGGCGGGAACGCTCAAGCAATTATTTTTGGTTAATTTCGTCCACAGGCTAATTCACCGGACCCAACGGAGGTTTCAAATGAACAAGCTGAAAGAACCGATCATTGTCGTTAAGTACTCGGATTACACCTGACCTTACTGCTACGTAGCCACCGTGGGTGGCAGCCCCGTCATCGAGGAAGACCCGGACGTGAAGGTCGAGTGGGTCAGCTGGGAGGGAAGGCCCCCGGGTCAGGATTTCGCCGGCTCCACACCGGAGCACCAAAAAACCAACTACGAGACGAATCACAGGCCCCTCGCCGAGAAGTACGATGTAC
>JAPYQX010000368.1 GCA_029937135.1 Nitrospinota bacterium | reverse complement strand
TTGCGCCGCCCGCCGGGGCGAAATGCTCGCCAGGGCTGGTCCGCCGGTTCGGCCTACGCGGTTAGCAAGCTGCTCAAGGTGAAGAACGTCATCCCAATGCACTACGGCACCTTTGGCCTCTTAAAGGGCAGGCCCGCTCACCTCGTCAAGGCGCTGGGTGGCTACCCGGCCAAGGTCATCGCTTTAAATCCCGGAGACAAGCACTCGTTTAAAAAATAAATCAACTGTTCTGCCGCCGCCCTTCTGGCCGGTTGTCTGGGGGCGGCGGCGGGCGGTGGTTTTTCTGTGCCGTCCGAACCTTCCTCCCCCCCCCCCACAGCCCGAACCTTCTTTACAGTCCCCCTCCCGCGACCTACCATATGCATAATCTGATTTTTCAGGGAAGTTGTGGTGGTCGGTGCGCGAATTCGTGAGGGCTTACCGCCTTTGGCGGCGTATTCCATGACATTCCGGTCAGCCGGGACCCACCGGTATTTTTCATCGTTTTCTAACGGGAGGAAAAAAATGGTCAGGAAGGCGAAGTCAAAAGCCAAGACGAAGAAGAAGGTGGCGAAAAAAAGATCCGCCGCCTCGAAGCCCCCCGAGTTCGACACTAAAATGCCCCTTCCCGAGAATCCCGAGACGGGCGAGACGGCGAACGACTACTACATCCTCGACTGCGAAGTGCACGTCATGCCCGAGGACTATCGGCGTTTTATCAAGTATTTCGAGGGCACGAAGACCTTCGAGTACGCCCACAAGATGTGCAACTGGTGGCAGTGGATCGATCACCGCACCGGCAAGCCCACCGCCATCCATCCGGGCATGAACTGGAGTATCGACAGGATCATCACTGACATGGACCGCTCTGGAGTAGACCAGATCGCCCTCATGCGCGAGTCGTTTATCGACACGGCAGGCGACAGCGCGCCGTTTTCGACAAACCAGCACGTCATCGACGCCATCGAGAAATACCCGGACCGCGTCATCGGCGTCTCGAACGTGGGGCCCTTCTCGAAGCGCAAGACGAAGGACATCCTCTGGGAGCTTGAGTACCTCCACGACAACTACAACTTCAAGTTCTCGAAATTCTATCAGCCCGAGGACTGCCCGATTAACGACCGCCGCCTCTGGCCGATTTACGAAATGTGCCAGGACAAGGGCATCGTCGCCATGTTCCACACCGGCATCACGATCCGGATGGGGCCAACGCGCTATACCTTCCCCGTCCTCCTCGACGATGTGGCCATGGACTTCCCGGACCTGAAGATCGTTGCCTACCACGGCGGTTATCCGCAGTGGGAGGAGCTCGTCATGCTCATGTGGAAGCACCCCCATATTTACGTGAGCTACTCGATCCTCCTGCCCTGGCTCATGCGCGCCCCGCACCGCTTCGCGCACATGATCGGCACAACGATTCAGATCGCCGGTCATGACCGCTTCATCTGGGGCAGCGACTGGCCCGCCTCCGACCCGCACCAGTCGGTCGAGGCGATCCTCAAGCTGAATATCCCCGAGGAGCTTCAGGAGAACTACGGCTACCCGCAGATCACCAAGGCGAACAAGGCGGCGTTCCTCGGCGGAACCCTTGCCAAGCTCGCAGGTATCGATCCCAAGAAGAACCTGCTCAAGTTCCCGGGAATGGCTGGTCCGCCGGCCAAGAAGAATACGCCCGAAGGCGATATCACCCGGAAGATAATGAAGCGCAATAAAAAATAGCCGGCTCGATTCACCGAAACCGAAAACCCTCGTCCCGCGTGTCAGCGGGGCGGGGGTTTTTTGTTGGGGAGGGAGATTGAAACGCCCCGGCCGATCTACTTTTTCTCGCCGAGATGATCGCGGATGAATTTTTTGAGACGTCCGCCCGCCTCGGTGTCGAGAAAAAGAAGGAACGCGCCGCCGGCCAGGGGAAGGAGGGCGATGAAAAACTGTTTGGCGCGCAGGGCCGCGGCCAGGCCCCCGCCGCTGGCCGGAATGCGAAGCAAGGTTTTGCCCATCAGGCGAAGGTCGAAGTAGAGGGCGCCGCCCAGAGCCGGGGAACCGGGAGGTGAGGACAGCTGAAAGAAAAGAAGAAAGGCGCTGAGAAGGACGAGGAGAAGGCCCGCGCGGGTGCGCCAGCCCAGGCCGCTTATCATATTCGGCCCCTCAGCCGGTGATGTCCTCGCCGCCGTCCACGCGGAGGATATTGCCCGTCATCCACCGGGTCCCTTCACTGGCGAAAAGGGCAATCGCGTCGGCGACGTTTTCGGGGGTGGTGAGCTTGCCGTGGGGATTCACCTGCCGGGCTTTATCGAGCATCGCCACGTTCCCCGGAATTTTCCGGAGGGCCGGGGTGTCGGTGACGCCCGCCTGGACGCAGTTGGCTGTAATCCCCTTGCTCGCCAGCTCGAAGGCCAACTGGCGGATGTGGCTCTCAAGAGCGGCCTTGGCGGCCGAGACGGCTCCGTAGCTAGGCCAGATGCGGTGGCCGCCCGCACTGGTCATCGCGAAGATGCGCCCGCCCTCGGCCATGAGGCCGCAGCGGATGAGATCCTGGGACCAGTAGACGAGGCTGTGAGCCATGACATCGAGGGTCATGTCCATCTGCTTGGGTGAGATGGCGTCGTCAGGCTCGCCGGTGATGTAGGGCTTGAGGGCGCCGAAGGCCAGGCTGTGAAGAAGGATGCGGACGCTCCCGGCGGCCTCGCCGCCAAGGCGGTCCTTCATCTGGGAGATTACGTCGTCGCGGGTTTCCTGGGCCGCGGCGTTGATGTTGAAGAAAACGGCCTCGGCGCCGTTGGCGCGGATATCTTCCTGTACCTTCTCGGCGTTGGGCATGGTGGCCTTCCGGTCGAGGTGAACGCCGAATATGTTCATCCCCTCCCGCGAGAGGCGCTCGGCGGTGGTCCCGCCGAAACCGCTGCTCGCCCCCAGGATGAGGGCCCATTTAGTCGTCAGGGCG
>JAPYQX010000026.1:12547-16348 GCA_029937135.1 Nitrospinota bacterium | reverse complement strand
TCCATAGCCTGTGACAACGATGCGTTTCAAAGGCCGGGCCATGGAGGACAACTCCCGAGGAAACTCCGCGAAGCGAACCGGGGCGGCGGGTGAATCAGAAGATTTGTTTTTCTTCCTGGAGAGAGGTCAGCCAGTTCTGGACAACTTCGTCGCCACTCGGCAATACGGCGGGCTTTCCGGTTTCGGAGCAGACGATGCGGGTTCCCTCATCGATCTTCCAGTCCGCGCCGGCCGGGCTCTTCTCGGGCAAGAGGCCGAGAATGTCCTTCACCGCCGACGATAGCGTCCGCGGCGTGACAAGGGCTGGAAGCTCGTCCACTGGGGTTCCCGGCTCGAGATCACTGGCTGCCTCGGTCAGGCGCATCTTGAGGATCTCCACGCCCTTTTCTGTGACATCGTTGTTCTCGTCGATCGCCACGCCCTCGCCGAAAAGCTCCTCGACGTGCTCGAGTACGAAGTTGCGGGCCATCTTCACCCCGAACACCTGCTCCAGGCGATAGTTCACATCGAGAAAGTCGAGGGAAAGAACATCCAGATCGTCCACCAGCGAGCTGTCGGGAGTGATGGAGTCCCGGTCCACGCCCGTCGTGTGGACGATAGCGTCGCAAACCTCTTGCATGATCCTCTCATCGCCGATCATGGTCTGCGCCATGCAATTCTCCTCGTGCCTCTTTTAATTTTCGACCGCATGCAATCCCCGGCGGGGCTTGTTGAAATCAGGCGTCAAGAATGCATCATCCGGGCGGCGTTGGCCAGCGCAAACGGTTGCTCACGCCCCGGTCGGCAATGATCGTCTGGCCGCGAATGACATCGCCCGCGGGCCCCAAGAGGTAGTGGACCACCCCGGCGACCTCCCCGGGGGAGAGAAAAAACCGCTCAGGCAACTTATCCAGTTCCGGGTCCACCATCCGAAGCGTCTTGAACGAATCCGTCTTGACGAGGCCCGCACAAACCGCGTTCACCGATATCCCCCGGTCGCCGTAGCTCTCCGCCCAGTATTTGACGGCCGTCTCCATCGCCGCCTTCATCGAGCCCAGCGGGTAGTCGGGGTTCGCGAACCGGCTGCCCAGGCTCGAGAGGAAGACCACCGCCCCGCCCCGCCGGGAAAGGGGGTCGAGGGCCTTCTGCATGCAGAAGACGTTGCCCAGGTAATTGGTTTCGACCAGCTGGCGAAGATCGCGCTCGAGCAGTTTCTCCCAGGGCTTGAACGGCGCGCGGGCCGCATTGAGAACCAGAAAATCAAGCCGGCCGAACTCATCCTCGGCCTTCGAGAAGAGTTCTCCGACGGCATCTTTTTTCCCGATGTCGGCCGCAACTGATATAGCGCGCACGCCCGCCGCCTCGGCCTCCCGGCACAGCTCCTCGGCGAGCTCTCCCGAGCGCCCCCGCCCCGAGCGATGATTGATCACCAGATTCACTCCCGCCCGGGCCAGCCGCCGGGACACCGCCGCCCCGATCCCGCGCGAGCCGCCGGTGATCAAGGCGACCTTGCCCTGAAAATGAGGTTCGGCTTCAATCGGGGAATTCAACGGAATCCTCGCAATTTCGAAAACGCCAACCGGCGCCAGACAGGCGGGAGCCACCTCGGGTGGGGGAACCACCGCGCCCCGGGCCGGAAAACGGCCACCCGGGCGCCAAACGCCCCGTTTATAACATCCGGGCTCCCGGCTATCAATATTGCGGGCAGGGCTCGATACGGCGGGGCTCCGAAAATTGGCCTTTGAATCCTTAGTCTACACGGACTAAAATACCTCCGTGCCGATATTCTTCCAAGTCCGCTCGGCTCATTTCCGCCAACGGGGGTGACATGATGGATCCTCTTCAAATTAAGGAGTTGCCCAAGCTTCGGCAACCGACTCTGCTGCTCGCCTTCTCCGGCTGGAATGACGCCAGCAGCGCCGCCACGACCGCGACGAGCTATATCTGCGAGGAACTCGGGGGCGCCGAATTCGCCTCCATAGACTCCGACAGTTTCTACAATTTTCAGGATATGCGGCCCATGGTGAGCCTGGATGACGACGGGATGCGCGAAATCTCCTGGCCCAGCAATACTTTTTACGCTTGCGAGACCCCTCGGCTCGCCAACGATCTGATTCTTTTCGTCGGGGCCGAACCCCATTTACAGTGGAAAAATTTCACCCGGCTGATACTCTCGGTGGCCCAGAAATGCGATGTCCGCATGGTGGTTACGCTGGGGGCGTTGCTCGCCGACGTTTACCACCGCAACGCCGTCAAAATCACCGGCTCGTCCACCAATCTGGAGCTGGCCTCACGGCTTGGCCTGAAGCGGTCGGGTTATGAAGGCCCTACCGGCATCGTCGGAATCCTCAACAACTTGTTCCGCGACGAGAAATTGCCCGCTGTCAGCGTCTGGGCGAATGTGCCCCACTACGTCAACGTATCGCCGAACCCGAAGGCCGCTCTTGCCCTCGTCCGCCGTCTCTCGGAGTTTCTCTCGCTCGATGTCAGCTATTCCGACCTCGAAATCGGATCGCAAGATTTCGACGACAAGGTCGAACGCGCCCTCGAATCGAACAAAGCGGTCAAGGAGTACGTCGAGGAGCTCAGGCTCAGGAGCGGAGGGGAAGATGAGGAAGAATCCGGCGGCCTACCCTCGGGCGAGGACCTCACCCGGGAGATCGAGCGCTTTCTCCGCGAACGTGGCGATAATGAGAAAAACGGCGGCGAGGACGACTGAACTCACCGGAAGCGGCGGCTTCTCCCGAGGCTGGCGGCGGCCCGCCCCGGCGCTCTCGCGGAAATCCCCATGACGGACCGGGGCCGGTTTTCATCCATATAATAAAAAAGTTGAATTTTGAGGGTAGCGCGGGGTTGGCAGGCCAGGAAGCTGGTTCGAGGCTAGGAGGAGGTATCAGCCACCCTGGCAGTGGTCGCTTGCCGAACGAGATCCCGGATCACCGATGTATCAGCCGGCTTTTGGAGGAAATGCGAGGCGCCCAGGGTCATGATCCGCTCTTTGTGAGTGGGATCGTCGAGACCCGTAATGGCGATGATAACGGTTTTCCCGCCGCTGTTGCTCTGCTTGATCTGGCGGCACACCTCGAAACCGTCCACACCCGGCAGCATCAGGTCGAGCAGAACGACATCGGACTTGTTGTTGGCGTAAAGAAACCCAGCCCGGAAACCGTCATGGGCGATTTCGATTTCGTATTCGGGGTTATCGAGCAGGAGGATATCCCGGATCAGCTCGGTGAAGTTTTTCTCGTCATCGACAACGAGAATTTTCGGTGGCCCGGAACGCTCGTTGAAGATATGAGGAATATTCCTCGAATCGAGGAACGAGAGAAGATCCTCGCGAAGCACCCGGCGGTGGCCGCCCGGCGTCCGGTAGGCGCGAAGCCAATCCTTGTCGATCCAGTTTTGAATCGTCACCGGCGTCACGTCGCATATCTCGGCAACCTCAAAAGTCGTAAAGGCTTTTTTCGTCGCGAGCTTCTCGGGAACGGCCACGGTCAATCTCCCAAACTGCAAATGGTAAAGATAATGATATGTCAACATACATGCAAATGTTAAATCCCTTGATTCATTGGAGTTATCCTACCGCATGCGGCAAGCCTCTTTCAAAGGGTTTAGCTAAAATACCTGAGAAATATCTAAATACTTCAAATAACTAAACATGAGCGAATTTGTTGCCTTTTCAGACTTTAAACTCCTTATCCCCTGGCGATAAAATCCTCCCACACACACGAAACAGAAAACGGGCGGAACCTCCTTATTTTCCACCATATTTGGTAAAATGCGGTAACGCCCGAACCTTTCTTCCGGCATATGCCGCCCGGA
>JAPYQX010000026.1:3710-12447 GCA_029937135.1 Nitrospinota bacterium | reverse complement strand
TATTTGGTAAAATGCGGTAACGCCCGAACCTTTCTTCCGGCATATGCCGCCCGGACCCACCAAGAGGAAGCCGCCGATGCGCGCCGTACTGCAGCGGGTCCGAAAGTCCAGCGTGAGCGTATCCGGGGAGGTCGTCGGCGAGATTGGCGGGGGCATTCTGGCCCTGATGGCGGTCGCCCCCGGAGATTCGGAAAGGGAAGTGCGCTACATGGCGGAAAAGATCTCGAACCTTCGGATATTTCCCGACGAGTCGGGGAAGATGAACCGCTCCCTCCTCGACACGGGGGGCGAAATATTCGTTGTCAGCCAGTTCACCCTCTACGGGGACTGCCGGAAGGGCAGGCGGCCCTCCTTCACCGCCGCCGCGCCGGCCGGCCAGGCCGGAACGCTGATCGAAAGATTTATCGAGGAGGTGAAATCCCTCGGAGTGAAAACGGCCGCCGGTAGATTCAGCGCCATGATGGAGGTCGAACTGATCAACGATGGCCCCGTCACCCTGATCCTCGACTCGGAGGGCGCTCTCTGATGCCCCTTGCGCCCGGCGACGCGCCGGCGGTCAAATCCAGCCTCGACCGGCTGATGAAAACCTACGGGCCCGCCTACCTCGACTCGGACCCGCTGGGTCTGGTCCACCGCCACCCGCTCGGGGAGGACCGCGAGGCCGCCGCCTTTTTCGCCGCCGCGCTGGCCTTCGGGAACGCCAAGGCCGTCCGGGCCAGCCTCGGGCGCGTTCTCGGCCGCCTCGGCGACAAACCGGCGGCGGCGCTCCGGGCCTTTCGAATCGATAAAGACGCTGACCTGTTTAAAGGAATCGTCCACCGCTGGGTCGGCCCGCGCGACCTCGCCCGCTTCGCCCACATGACGGGCGCGGCGCTTCGGGAGTGGGGCTCGCTCGAGGCGGCCTTCATGCCCGGCTACGACCCCAGCGCGGCCACCCTGACCGATGCCCTGGCAGCCTTCCGCCGCCGGCTTCTCACTTTTGATCCCGGCGAGTCTTCAGAAAAAGGGTGCGCCTCCGGCGTCACGGCGAAAAAAAAGCGTGCCGACGGCAACGCGGCAAAAATCGGTCGCGCCTCCGGCGGTAGGGGGGGGAACAAAGGGTTCGCCTATCTCCTCCCCGACCCTGCCGGAGGAAGCGCCTGCAAGCGCCTTCATCTTTTTCTGAAATGGATGATTCGCTCCGGCGACGGGATGGACCTGGGCCTCTGGCGGGGCCCCCGCCCCAACCAGCTCACTATCCCACTCGATACCCACATCGCCCGAATCGGGGGCCTGCTGGGCCTGACCGAACGGCGGACGCCCGGCCTGCGGATGGCCGAGGAAATCACCGACTCGCTCCGGCTCATCAACCCGGCCGATCCGGTGAGCTACGACTTCGCCATATCGCGCCTCGGCATCCTTGGCCATTGCCCGAGGCGGCCGGACACCCGCCTTTGCACCGGCTGCCCCCTCCGGGACATCTGCCGGCACTGGCGGGGGAGCGCCCCAAAGAAAAAAGCCGCCACCCGAAAGCGCCCCCCGCGCCGCGCCGGTGACCGGTCAACCGGCTTGCCCGACGGCTAGCCCGGCGTTTGCTTGCGGCCCGCCATCGGGCTTGGGATACTTTCCATCCGTTCACCCCGATAAAGAGAGGCTGAGCCGTGCCCGAAACCTTCAGGAAAATCGCGGTCACCACCTGGCCCAACGCCTTGCGCCCGGAGACCAACCTTTCCGGCCTGGTGGACTGGCTCGCGGGAAACGGCTTCGAGATCGCCCTGGATGAAACATCCGCCGCCGAGGTCAACAACCCGGGCGGCCTTCCCCGCGCCAAAGCGGTTGAGGGCGCCGATCTGATAATCGTCATCGGCGGGGACGGGTCGATGCTCCGGACCGCCCACCTCCTCGGCCGTGACGCGCCGCCCCTTTTGGGCATTAACGCGGGCCACCTGGGTTTTCTCGTCGATATCCCCGAAAGCGGCGCCATCCCCGCGCTCGAAAACGTTCTCCTCAAGGGGAAGTACGCCATCGAATCGCGGATGCGCCTCCGACCCTCCGTTCAAAAAGACGGGGCGGAGATTCCGCTCTCCGACGTTTTAAACGATGTGGTCCTGACCTCGGGCCCCCTCGCGCGGATGGTGGAGTTTCAAATCTCGGTGAACGGGCGCCAGCTTGGAATCTTTCGGGCTGACGGGCTCATCATCGCCACCCCCACCGGTTCGACCGCCTACTCGCTCTCAGCGGGCGGCCCCCTTCTCATGCCGGACCTGAACGTCATGCTCATCAACCCCATCTGCCCCCACACCCTGAGCAACCGCCCGCTCGTCATCCCCGCCAAATCAACCGTGGACGTGACGCTCTTCTCAGGCGCCGGGGATGGCGAGCGCAGCCTGCCCCTCTCCGTTGACGGCCAGCCCGGCTGCGAACTCAGCACGGGGGACCGCCTCCGCGTCGTCCTGAGCCCGGACCCCGTACGGCTGGTCCGCCCCGAGGGGTCCGACTTTTTTGAGATTCTGCGCGACAAGCTCCTCTGGGAGACTCACCCGCGCGGCGGAAAAAACGGATCGTGAGGCCCCTGTGCTCCGCCTGATGCGCATCTCGGATTTCGCCATTATCGACTCGCTTGAGGTGGCCTTCGGCCCGGGCCTGAATGTTCTCACGGGCGAGACCGGGGCCGGAAAATCGATCATTTTCGAGGCCATCAATCTCACCCTCGGCGGTAGAGGGCGCGCCGATCTCGTCCGCTCCGGGGCCAGGGACGCCGTCGTCGAGAGCGTCTTCGAGTTGCCCTCGACGCCGGCCGGCCAACGGGCGCGGGCCGCTCTTGAGGAGGCGGGCATCGACGTTCCCGCGGACGGGGAGCTGATCGTGCGCCGGAGGATATCCGCAAGCGGGCGGAGCCGCCTCTACCTGAACGGCGCGCTGGCGACCGCAGCCACCCTTTCGTCGATCACCGGGTCGCTGGTCAACATTCACGGCCAGCACGCCCAACAGACCCTTCTCAAGCCATCGACCCACCTCGGCCTTCTCGACGATTTCGCCGGGTTGACCGGAGAGCGGGGCGCCCTGGGCCACCTGACCGCCGAACTCCGCGAGGCCGACGAAGAGCTTGAGACCCACCGGACGGGCGCGCGCGAGCGGGCCCAGCGGGCCGACCTGCTCCGGTTTCAGGTCGAGGAACTCGAGCGCGCCGCCCTCTCGGCGGGAGAACTCGAATCCATCGAGGAGGAGCTTCCCCGGCTCCGCAACGCTGATCGCCTCGGCGCCCTCGGCCGGGGCGTCTATGAAGCCCTCTACGGAGGCGAGGGCTCGATCATCGAGAACCTCGGCGAGTCCATCCGCAACCTCGAGCGCCTGATCGAACTGGACCCCTCACAGGCCCCCCTGCTGGCCCAGGCCGCCTCCGCCCGCGCCGAGGTGGAATCGCTGGCTGATTCACTGCGCGATTACGCCGACTCAATCGAACTCGATCCCGAACGCCTGGAAGCGCTGGAGATCCGCCGGTCGCTCCTGCGCGAGCTGCTGCGGAAATACGGGAACAACGAGGCGGAGTGCCTCGCCTATCTCGGCCGCGCCCAAACGGAACTCGCCGCCATCTCGGACGAGGCGGGCACCGAGGCCCGGCTCGCCGAAGCCGTCTCCCGGCTCCGAGAGGAGGTTTCCCGCCGCGCCCCCGCCCTGTCCCGGAAAAGACAAAAAGCCTCCGTGGACCTCGACCGGGGAATGAGCGAGACCCTGGCCGAACTCGGCCTTCCGGGGGCGGTGCTTGAAACGAAAATGGGCCGCCTCCCCGACACCGGGGGATTTGTCGTGATCGAAGGCGAGCGCGTCGCGCTCCGCTCGGACGGCATCGACGCCTGCGAATTTCATTTTTCCCCCAACCCGGGCGAGCCCCCGCGCCCGCTCGCCCGCATCGCCTCGGGCGGGGAGCTCTCGCGGCTCATGCTCGCCCTCGAGAGCGTCCTCCGGCGCGGAGACATGATCCCCACCCTGATCTTCGACGAGGTGGACGCCGGAATCGGCGGCGGAGTGGCCGAGGTCGTCGGGCGCAAGCTCCAGGAGGTCTCCGGGAACCACCAGGTCCTCGTCATCACCCACCTGCCCCAGGTCGCCTGCCTGGGCGACCGCCATTTCCGGATTGAAAAACGCACCGCCGGCGGGCGCACCGCCACCACCATCGATCCGATCGAAGGCGACGCCCGCGTCGAGGAGATCGCGCGCATGGGCGCGGGCCTCGAGGTGAGCGCGGCGGCTATCCGGCACGCCGGGGAAATGCTCGAGGCCGGAAAGCGGAGGGGGAGCGCCGGGAAACCATCTCGCCGCGCCAGCGGCAAGGCCGTAAAACCTACTCCGCGATGAAGCTCCTCTCCGTCAACGTCTCCGAGCCGCGTCTGATACTCCACGAAAACAAGCCTCTACGGACCGGCATCTTCAAGAAGCCGGTTGGCGGCCGGGTCATGATGCGAAAGCGCAACATCGAGGGCGACGGGCAGGCGGACCTGAAAAACCACGGCGGCGAATTCAAGGCGGCCTACGCCTACGACATCCGGAACTACGCACACTGGCAAAAAGAGCTGGGCCGTGGCGTCTTCCTCCACGGCCAGTTCGGCGAGAACCTCACCACCGAGGGGATGGACGACGACGCGGTATGCATCGGCGATATCTTCCGGATCGGGGGGGCGGTGGCCGAGGTGAGCCAGCCCCGGAATCCCTGCTACAAGCTCGGCCTCCGGATGGAGGACGAAGGGTTCGTCCGGCGATTTCTGGAGAGCTGCCTTCTCGGAATCTATTTTCGCGTCATCGAGGAAGGAGAAATCGGCGCGGGCGACCCCATCGAGCGAATCGAGGCGGGCGCCGAGGGAATCACCGTCCGCGAGATGGCCCGTCTCAGGAACTACGGCGCGGGCGACCTCGAAACAACGCGAAGAGCGCTCCGCATTCCCCGCCTTGTTCCCGAGATCCGGGGCGAATTCGAAAGACGGCTGGAAAAAGCGGGCGAGCCGCGCGAGACTGTTGAGTGATTGAGCGAACGAGCCGCCAGATGAACGGGCGAATGAACAGGCGAAAAAGAATCGTCGTGAAAAACGGGGCGCTCGTGCTTTGTCTGTCGATCCTCGCCGCCGGCTGCTCGGGCGGAGACGATTTCACCGGCACGGGCGCGATGACGGCCCCACGTCACGGACACACCGCCACGCTTCTCGGCACGGGCCGCGTGTTCATCGCGGCGGGCCTGTCGAAGACCGACCCCCTCGGCTCGGCCGAGTTTTACGGGACCGCCGAGGGGCGCTTCATGGCGCTGCCCACGCCGGACTTTCGCCCCAGGGGGTGGCACCGCGCCGCCCGCCTCGCGGGGAGGGGCGTCCTCCTCACCGGCGGATGGTCCCACGGCAACATCGCGCTCCGCGAGGCGGTGATCATCCCGCCCTCGGGGGGCGCGTTCGCCCGCGTCGATATGAACGCCGCCCGATTCGATCACACCCTGACCGCCCTCAAGGACGGAACCTACCTCGTCACCGGCGGAAACAACGGGAAGCGGGCCATCCGGGGGATGGAAATTTTCTCACCGAACGAAAAATCCTTCGCTCCCGCGGCCCGGCCCATGTTCATCGCCCGCCAGCAGCACACCGCGACGCGTCTGCCGGACGGTACGGTCCTCATCGCCGGGGGCGGGCGGGGCAAGGGCGAACGCTACGCCGAAATATACGACCCGGCGGCCCGCCAGACGGCGCTGGCGCGCAAGGCCCTGTCCAGCCCAAGGAGCCGCCACACCGCGACCCTTCTTTCGAGCGGGAAGGTTTTGATCACGGGGGGACTCGGCCCGAAAAGAACCCTCGCCACCGCCGAGTTCTACGACCCGGCCTCCTCTTCTTTTCAATTGCTCAAGGAAAAACTCTCCACCCCACGCCAACAGCATACCGCCACCCTGCTGCCGGACGGGCGGGTGCTCCTTCTCGGAGGCTGGGGAGGTGGAAAGTCGCTGGCGGACGGAGAGATTTTCGATCCCCAGGGCGGGTGTTTTCGCCCGCTGGCCTCTGCGATGCGCTACGAGCGGCGGCTCCACACGGCGACGCCGCTCCCCGGCGGGCGGGTCCTCATCGCGGGCGGCGCCTCGGATATCGATGTCCTCGCTTCGGCCGAAATCTTCAAGGCCCCCCCTCGCGGAGAGGGCTGTGGAAAATAAATTCCTGACCCGGTCGGTCCGGATTTCTTATTTGTTCACACTTCTTTTTTCGCTCTCACCGCTTTTTCGATCACACCGCCGGGACTTTTTGCTCGAATCGCACGATGGGCGAGCCGACGCCGACGATGCCCTCATAGCTGAGGACCGAGGCCGAGAGATCGCCTCCCATCGCGCCAAAAAGCATGTAAAGCCCGTGCAGCCCCCCCGCCTCGAACTCGCCCGAGGCAATCTCCCCGTCCGGCAAACGGAAAATATCCACGGGATTGCCATCGGTGAGAATTTTCAGAAACCTGCGGTCCCACGCCTCGCCCTCGGGCCAAAGCGCGTCCGGGCTATCGAAGACAAACCGGTGGGAGAGGGTTCCGCTGGCGATAAAAACCGCGCGCCGGCCGCTCCGGGTAACCTCCCGCCCGACGATCTCGCCCCAGTTTCGACTCCGCCCGGAGGAGCCTTCCTCGTTCGACAGAAGGATTACCGGGATTCGCCCGCCGGGGTCGAGATACATGATCGGCACGATTGAGCCGTGATCGAGGGCCTCGGGGGCCGCCTCGAACCGAACGTCCAGGCCCGCCTCCACTCCCGCCTTCGAGATGCGCTCCGCGAGTTCGGCATCGCCGGAAAAGTCGTAGGGCACCGGAGGCAGGTCCCGGCGGTGCTCGGGGGGCAGCGCCGCGTGTATATGGGGGAGAAACTCATCAAGAGTCCCGGTGTAGCGGGGCGCCCCGCCCACCCGCAATTTCGAGAGCAGCGGCCAGTGAGGTGAGGCCACAATCATGACATCGGGCCCAAAATCCGTGATCGTATCCCGCACCCGCCGGTAGGCCGAGGTGGTCTTTTCGTGGTGGCCCTCCTCTATCTCCCCCGCGACCATGATCCACGGATGGGGCACCATGAAGCCGAGTTCCACACCGGACATGAAAAATCCCCCCCTATGAGCCAAAGCCTTAAAATGTGAGCAGGGCCCTGAAAATGGACCGGGAAAAGTATTGAAGATAAATTAATCTTTTTTATATCTCCCCGCAACCCCCACCTTGCCCCGGCGTGAAGTGTGGATATTGACCTTCAGAAACAGCCACCGGGCGGAGGAAGAGAGATTCCGGCCCCGCTTTTGGCTATATTAGGGCCATGAACGATTACAGGAATTTTGAGCTTAAAACGTATCGCAGGCGAAAGAGCAAAAAGAGGTATGCGGCCTTCGCCACTGCCACGTTTTTTATATCCGCCGCATTCTTGATCGCCTTGTTCGCTGCCGGGGACTGGTACGTCCACCAGAAGCTTCAAAAAAACGGGATGTACAACATCTGGGGTTACCGGGGACCGGTGACGGGGCCAAAAAAGCGGGGCGAGTTTCGCATCGCCGTCCTGGGGGGGAGCACCGCGCTGGGCTACGGAGCACCGGTGGGCCAATCATTTCCCGCCCATCTTGAGCGGATGCTCAACGAAAACCCACGGCAGGGAGGCCCCGAATCCTTTCGCGTCGTCAACCTTGCCTGGAACAACGAGGGCGCCCATTCGCTAATCTATACCCTCAAGGACTACGCCTATCTGGGCTACGACGCCGTGGTTTTCTATACGGGCTATAACGACCTCACCGGGAAAAACCTGTCCGTCTTCCGGCATCGCTCCCCCGTTTTCAAGCTGACGGGCTACATGCCCCTCCTGCCCGAATTGATGCTCGACAAGGCGAAGATGCTCAGGTTGGGCCTCGGCATCGACGATATCAATATGGGAAGAAAGAGGACCAATTTCTCGCCCGGCATTTTGGACCGGACAAAGGCCTCGGCCCTTGAACTCGGTGGGGAGATCGCCCAGTCCCTCGAAAAGCAGCTCGGGAGGCTCACCGCCCCCGGCAGGGTTGAAACGGAAAACCGGGAGGAGGGGTGCGGAGTAAGATGGGCGTTTTATTGCGGCGAGGTCCACGCGGCGGCACGCTACGCCCTGGAGAAGGGGGCGGCCCTCGCCGTCGTCACCCAGCCCTATGTCTCGGACAGCCACATCGCCCAGCAAAAAACGCTGGCGAGTATGCTGCGCCAGCGGTTCGGCGGCGAGCCCCGGCTGACCTATATCAACCTGGGAGAGGCGATGGACCTCAAGGACCGCGGCCTCGCCATCGACGGCATCCACCTCACCTCCCGCGGCAACGAACTCATTGCCAAGAACCTCGCCGGGGCGATGAGGGATTTCCCGCGAAAACAAAACCGGCCCGGCGAATCAAAAACAAACGGGTCAAAATAAAAAACGGACTTAAATAAAAAGGGGCGGCCCCGTTGAAGGACCGCCCCTGATGTATTCACACCGCCGGCGTTTTCGCACCGCCCAGCCTACTCGGCCTGATACCGCATTCTACTCATCCTGATACTGCTGGAGACTCTGGAGGACGGAAACATCCTCGAGCGTGGTGGTGTCTCCCACCTGATCGGCGCCCGAGGCGATGTCGCGAAGGAGGCGGCGCATGATCTTGCCGCTCCGCGTCTTGGGCAGCGCGGCTGAAAAACGTATGTAGTCGGGCCGCGCGATGGCGCCGATCTCCTTGACCACCCACTGGGCCAGCTCTTTTTCGAGCTTGGCGTTTTTCCTGTT
>JAPYQX010000026.1:0-3700 GCA_029937135.1 Nitrospinota bacterium | reverse complement strand
ATGCACTCACCCTTGATCTCGTGGGGGATGCCCACGCAAGCGGCCTCGGCCACATCGGGATGGGCCACCAGGGCGCTCTCGACCTCCATCGTACCGAGGCGGTGACCGGCGACATTGATCACGTCGTCCACCCGGCCCATGATCCAGATGTAGCCGTCCTTGTCCCTTCGCGCGCCGTCGCCGGTGAAGTAGCAACCCTTGACGTCGCTCCAGTACTGCTCACGGTAGCGCTTGTCATCGCCCCAGATCGTACGCAGCATCGAGGGCCAGGGCTTGCGCAAGACGAGCAGCCCGCCCCCCTCGGGGCCCACGGATTTGCCGTCCGGCGTCACCACGTCGGGCACGACCCCGAAAAACGGCAACGTCGCCGTCCCCGGCTTGGTGGGGGTAGCCCCCGGAAGCGGGGTGATCATAATCGCGCCTGTCTCGGTCTGCCACCAGGTATCGACGATGGGGCATTTCTTCTTACCGATGACGTTGCGGTACCACATCCAGGCCTCGGGGTTGATGGGCTCGCCCACCGTGCCCAGAAGCCTGAGCGAGGAGAGATCACAGCTATTTGGGTGCTCGTCGCCCCATTTCATGAAGGCGCGAATCGCCGTCGGCGCGGTGTAGAAAATATTGACCTTGTACTTCTCCACAATCTCCCAGAAGCGGCCGGGGCCCGGATGGTTCGGGGCGCCCTCGTACATGACCGAGGTGGCCCCGTTGAGCATCGGGCCGTAGATGATATAGCTGTGGCCCGTCACCCAGCCGATGTCCGCCGTGCACCAGTAGGTGTCCTCATCCTTGAGGTCAAAGACGTATTTCGAAGTCAGGTAGGTGCCGCACATATAGCCGCCCGTCGTGTGGACGATGCCCTTGGGCTTTCCGGTCGTGCCGCTCGTATAGAGGATATAGAGCGGGTGCTCGGAGCCGAGCTTCGCCGCCGGGCAATCGGCCGAGGCCGTCTCCATCAACACATGCCACCAGTGGTCCCGCCCCTCCTTCATGGTGACCTTGTTTTCCGTCCGCCGCAGGACGATGACGCTCTTGACCGAAGGGCACTCGGCGATAGCCTCGTCGGCGCTCGCCTTGAGAGGAACGATTTTTCCACGTCGAAAGCCGCCGTCGGCGGTGAGCACGGCGGTGGCCCCGGTGTCGAGGATGCGGTCCTTGAGCGAGTTGGCGCTGAAGCCGGCGAAGACGACGCTGTGCGGCGCGCCGATCCGGGCGCAGGCAAGCATCGCGATCGCCGCCTCGGGGGTCTGGGGCATGTAGATGATTACGCGGTCGCCCTTCTTGATGCCCACGCTTTTCATGGCGTTCGAGAACTTGCAGACCTCGCGGTGAAGCTCCTGGTAGGTGAGGGTTCGAGAGTCACCCGGCTCGCCTTCCCAGATGAGAGCAGCCTTGTTCTTGCGCCAGGTGGTGAGGTGGCGGTCAAGGCAGTTATAGGAAATGTTGGTCGTGCCGCCGACGAACCATTTGGCGTGGGGCTCCTTCCACTCGAGCACTTTTTTCCATTTCCTGAACCAGTGAAACTCCTCCGCCACCTTGCCCCAGAATTTCGCCGGCGCCTTCACCGACTCGTTGTACATTTTGCGGTAGGCCGCCATGGATTTCAGATTAGCGTTCTTGGAAAACTCTTTGCTCGGCTTGAATACCCGGTTTTCGACGAGCAGGGTGTCGAACTTCGCGGAATCGGCCATATGATTTTCCCCCGGTGTGGAGATGGATTCGCAGTGCGCAGCGCGATCTTCTGGAATGGGTCTATTGTTGGGGATTCGTGGGGATTTCTCAAGTAGGCGCCGTGCAAGATGCCCGGCAGCCCGTACAGCAAAGATAATCGCTAGGCCGTCAATGCCTTTCGAATCTCCCCGGCCGCCCGGGCCGAGTCCGCCGCACCGAGGATGGCCCCGATGAGAGCCACCCCGTGCGCCCCGGCGTCGATGCAGGCGGCGGCGTTTTCGGCCCCCACCCCGCCGAGGGCATAGACCGGCCCGCCGCAGGCCTGAACGTCGAACCGGAAACCCTCAAGACCCAGGATCGGACCCGGGGAGGGTTTGCTCCGCGGCGGAAACACCGGACTCAGCGTCACGAAGTCGGCCCCGGCCGCGAAGGCCTCGGCCGCCTCCCCGCCAGTGTGAGCCGAGTATCCGATCAGCCCCCGGTAGCCGGCGCGAACGTCCTCGACGGGCCGGGTGGCCCGTCCGAGATGGACCCCCGCCGCTCCGAGTTCATCAGCCAGCTCAGGCTCGCCGTTGACGATGACGCGCGCACCGAACTCCCCGGCCAGCGACATCACCTCCCGGCCCAGTTCAAGTCTCTCCCGCCCCGGCAGGTCTTTTTCCCTGAATTGGAGGAAACGCACACCGCCCTCGAGAGCGCTCCTGAGCGCACCGGCGAAATCCCCCGAAGGGGGAGCGCTCCGGTCCGTGATGAGATAGAGGGGGTCGAGGCCGCCGCTCACAGGCCCGCCTTCCCCGGCGATCAGGAGCCGATGACGCCCTCGAGCGGACTCGAGGCCGTCGCGTAGAGTTTCATGGGAATCCGCCCCGCCTCATGGGCGAGCCGGCCCGCCTCGACGCCGAGCCGCATGGCGCGGGCCATCTTCGCCGGGTCGTCGGCGCCCGCGATGGCCGTCTGCATGAGCACCGCCGTCGAGCCCAGCTCCATCGCCACGGCGGCGTCCGAGGCTGTTCCCACCCCGGCGTCCACCACCACCGGAATCGAGCACTGCTCCATGATGATCTTGAGGTTGTAGGGGTTGCGGATGCCCATCCCCGAGCCGATAGGCGCCGCAAGCGGCATGACCGCGTGGCAACCCATGTCCTCGAGCTTTTTGCAGATAACCGGATCGTCGATGCAGTAGGGAAGAACCGTGAAACCGTCGCCGAGCAATACCTTACAGGCCTCGAGCAGCCCCTCGTTGTCTGGGAACAGGGTCTTCTCATCGCCGATGACCTCGACCTTGACGAAATCCGATCCCGTCGCCTCGCGGCCGAGGCGCGCCGTCGTGATCGCGCTCTTCACGTCGAAACAGCCCGCCGTATTGGGAAGAATCGTGCATTTCTCCCTGTCGAAGTTCGCCCAGAAGCCGTCCTTCGTATCGTCGTTCAGGTCGGTGCGCCGGATGGCGACGGTGACAATCTCGGCCCCGCTCGCCTCTATCGCCTCGTGCATGACGTGAAAATCCGAATATTTCCCCGACCCCACCCAGAGGCGGGAAGTAAACGACCGATCACCAATCTCGTAGCTGCTCATGAACCCTCTCCTTGCCCCCTCGGGGGCTAAAAACCGCGCGTATTAACCACCGCCCACCGCGCGTACGATTTCGATCTCATCGCCCTCCGAAAATTTAACAGCGGCGTAGTCACCGCGCCGGACGATATCCATATTCACCGCGACGGCGAGGCCGTTTACTTCAAGGCCGAGCGATTCGAGCAGGTCCGCCACCGTGGCCTCGCCCTCGACCTCTTTCGCCTCGCCGTTCACCTGAATTTTCATTTGTCAGCCTTTAAAATAGGTGTCCTTGAAAAAAGCCCAAACAAAAAATCGAAAACAAAAAACCGCTGCCCCGTCGGGGAAGCGGCCAAAGAACCCTGGAAAGAAACTCAACGAACTTTCCGATTTCTCCGTCCCGCTTCCCTTCGCTGGAATTACCCAGATCAGGTTCTAAGGGTTGCCAACACGTAGGCTCTCAGAAGAAACACCCCTA
>JAPYQX010000367.1 GCA_029937135.1 Nitrospinota bacterium | reverse complement strand
ATCGTAGACGGCGACCCTGTCCCCCACCCGAACATTCTTGACCGATGCGCCGGCCTCGGCCACTTCCCCAGCGATTTCGTGCCCCAGGATGCGGGGAAGCGTGACATTCGACTGCCCGGCCCGCGTTTTGACATCGAGCATGTCCGGAGCACAGGCCTTTACTTTCACCACAACCTCATCCACCCCTGCTTGAGGATCGGGAACAGTCTCCATCCGGAGAGGAGATGAAAACTCATGAAGCACCATCGCGCGCACGTTACCGCCCCCCCCGAATATGATCGGTTTCCATGAGCCTCCCGAGCTTTAGGCGGGCCGCGTCGTGTGTCTCGCCGTGGAAGAGACACATGAGCGCGTCGCGCCAGTATTTTTGCACCGGGTAATCGCGCATGAAGCCGTACCCCCCGAAAAGCTGGATGGCCATGTCGCATACCCGGGGCGCCATCTGAGAGGCGAAAATAACCGAAGTCAGCCCGAGCCTGGGATCGTAATCTTGCTGATCGTCCGAATGCCAGGCAGCCCGCCAAACCAAATCGCGCGCCACATCGACATCGACTTTCATCTCCGCGAGCCGGAAGGAAACAACGTCATGCTCGAAGATGGGCTTCCCGCCCTGGACCCGCTCCAGTGTGTGTTCGATGGATTTTTCAAGAGCGGCCCGGGCGATACCCACCCCGAATGCGCCCAGCGTAGGCGCGATCTTCGCGAAATACCGGCTCTTCGCGCCCGAGCCGTTTTCCCCAGCATCGGAGAGCACATCCGCCCCGGGGACCCGGCATTTCTCGAAATCCAGTTCGGATTCGAGCAAAAGTCTTGTCCCCATTTTGTCGTGAACCTCTCCCAGCCGGACTCCTGAAGATTCTTTCGGAACGATACAGGTGATCGTTTCTCCCATGCCGCCGGCCGCGCCAGTCACTTTGGCATCGACGATGAAGAGTTTCGCCAGCGGCCCACAGGCCACGAATCGCTTTTTTCCGTCGAGCACCCAGCCGGAACCTTCCCGCGCCGCGGCCAATTGAATATCCTCCGCCGATGAAATCGGTCCCAGCGTACCGTCTCCCATCAAGAAGGTTTCATCCTCGGAAAACATGGGGATGTATTTTGAAACTTGCTCCTCCGTTCCACACTCGGCGATAAGACCCGCCAACTTCCAGGACTGGTGCACGGCGGCGGCAAAACCGGCCTCGGCGGCCATGAGCTCTTCCAGTAAAACGCAGTGGGTCATCACACCCATGTCCGCCCCGCCCCATTTCTCGGGAAGCGGTAAATTCTTGAGCCCCAGGGATGAAAACTCCTTTAAGACACCCCAGGGAAATTGCCCTGCCGGGTCCTCACCCGCCTTTCGGTCGAGTTCGTCCGCAATCGGTTGGAGCCGCCGCTCTCCAAAATCGCGGCACAATTCCTTCAGGGCGGCTTGTTCCTCGGTAAGAATAAAATCCACCATGATGAAAACTCCCTTCTTTGTGAAGGAGAAATTATTCCAAATTTTTTTAAAGTGAGGAAACAAGTTCGCCGGAAAGAGACCTGCCGATTTTCAGCAGCCTGACATCAACCGTGTTGTTGATGTGGTTAGTCATGAGCGCATCCCGAAGAAATTTTTCCACCGGGAATTTGCGAGTATAGCCGTCCTTGCCGAAAATTTGCATGGCGTTTTCGCACACCGACCTCGCGCAAACAGTGCTGAAATAGCTTGAGACGGCTGCGTCGCGCTGAAGGTAGTGTTCGCGGTTGTCCGAGCCCCACGCCGCCCTCCATATCGCGCTTCTCGTCGCTTCGATCAGCATGAGCATATCGGCCAGGCGCATGGCAATTGCATCATTCCGGATGAGAGGCTTCCCGTTCCGGATCGTCTCCCGCGCATAAGAAAGAGCCGCCTCGTAAGCCCCCCTGGCGGTTCCCAGGCCGAAAGTGGCGACCATCGGGGCGCCTCTCCCGTAGTGTCTCGCCTTGTCGGAAAAACCCTCGTTTACCCCCATCAGAACGTCCGATTCCGGGACCCGGACATTTTCCAGAATGAGCTCGGCGTTCATGAGAAGGGCCCCTCCCACCTTGTCGTGCGTGCGGCCAATCCTGAAACCCGGAGTGTCCTTCCACACGAGGAATTGAGTGGCCCCCTCCGGCGCCGGCGCATGGGGGTCGGTTCTGCCGATGACAATAAAAATTCTGGCGGTGGTGGCGCAGGCGACGAAGTGCTTTGTTCCGTTCAGCACCCACTCACCACCCTCCTTGACGGCGGAGAGCTTGATCCCGCCATCCACGCCTCGATAGGGAAACGTGTTGTCCGTACCCGAGGCAGGTTCCGTCTGCCCGATGGAAATCAGGCAAGTATCATCCTCGGCGAACGGGACCAGGTATTTTTTCTTCTGCTCCTCCGTCCCCACCCGGCCGATGTGCTGCGCCAATCTCCATACCTGATGAAACATCGCGCCGAAACCCGGCTCGACCGCCATCACCTCTTCCAGCAGGATGCAATGAGTCAGCGTATCGAGGTCTCTTCCGCCCATTTCCCTGGGAAGTCCCAGCGTCCGAAGCCCGAGCTTCGATGCGGCCTTGAGCGCATCCATCGGGAAACACCCCGCGGGGTCGCTTTGGGAATTCCGGTCGCATTCGGCGGCAATCGGCTTTAGCACCTCTCTGGAAAACTTTCTGACAATACCCTGGAGTTCGAGTTGCTCGTCCGTCAGTCTCATGTCAACCATTACCCGGCCCTCCCCAAAACCATCAAAACGCAATGATGAATAATCCTTGTCATGTCCCCCCCCGGATAAAAATATAAGCACAAAAAAGAAATTTAAAATAGACGACTCTGACCTGCCCCCGATAGTGATACCACTCCTTATGTTACCCCAGAAGCCAATGCCGGAGGGCGAAGCGTAGCGAAGCCCGGAGGCATTGGCTCTATCGTCACAGGTACCGGTGGTTTGTAGCCCAGTGCACTGTGGGGCCTAATGTGGTTGTACT
>JAPYQX010000025.1:7871-16547 GCA_029937135.1 Nitrospinota bacterium | reverse complement strand
CTGTCCGGGGAGATTTCGATGGTTGCTTGTACTATTTTTCACAAGGATTGGGTTTTTTTTGGTTTCAGAAGAGGATAAATCGTGCCGGATGAGACCGAATTAACGACTGGCGGCGAGAAAAGCCCATTAGAGGAAAATCCCGGCGAGAGCGATGAGGATTTCAGGGCGCTCAGGGACCGGATTGGCGGTGGAGTCCGCGCCGCCCGCCTTCATCGGGGCCAGCTCTCCGTCGAGATCGCGCCCGCCTCTCTTGAGGAGGCGGCGAGGTTTCTCCGCGACGAGCGCGGTTTCTCGATGTTGAGCTTTGTCGCCGGTGTAGATTGCCTCGAGCTTCCGGTCCCCTACCGGTTCAAGGCGACTTATTCGCTCCTCGATCCGGCGCGGGCCCGGCGGATTCGCCTGGAGGCGCCCTGCGAGGACGATCTCGAGCCCCGCCTCCCGAGCGTAAGCGGGGTCTGGCCCGCCGCGGCCCCGCACGAGAGCGAGGCCTACGACCTCCTGGGAATTGTTTTTGACGGAAACGAGCAGCTCAAGCGGATTCTCACCCCCGAGGGTTTCGAGGGCTACCCGCACAGAAAAGATTTCGACATCTCCTCCGAGCCCGTGGCGTTCTCCTTCCGGGATACGCCCGCCGGCAAGCCGGAGGCGAGGGAGTAGCCGCCCCATCGGCGGACGCCCCCCCCAACAGGAGCGCATGATGAGTTCCGAGGCCGGACAGGCCGCCGCACCAGACCGGGATATTCTCGGTCCTATTCGCACCGAGACGATGACCCTCAACATGGGTCCGCAGCACCCGAGTACCCACGGCGTCCTCCGCGTGCAGCTCGAGCTCGAGGGCGAGAAGGTGCTCGACTGCCGCCCCGAAATCGGCTATCTCCACACCGGCATCGAAAAAAACATGGAGGAGATGACCTACAACAAGGCGCTCCCCATGACCGACCGCATGGATTACCTCGCGCCCATGTCGAACAACCTGGGTTTCGTCCTCGCGGTCGAGCGGCTTCTCGGACTGGAAATCACGCGGCGGTGCAGCTATCTGCGCGTGCTCCTGACCGAGTTGACGCGGATACAGAGCCACCTCGTCTGGCTGGGGACCCACGCCCTCGACCTCGGCGCGATGACGGTGTTTCTTTATTGTTTCAGGGAGCGCGAGGCCATCATCAAGATTTTCGAGAAGGTCTCGGGGGTGCGGATGATGACGAGCTACTTCCGCGTCGGGGGCGTCTCCCGCGAGCCCTACCGCGAGTTCTACGCCGACTGTCAAAAATTCCTGGACGATTTTCCCACCAGGATAGACGACTACGAGGAACTGCTCACGGACAATCCGATTTTTCGTGGCCGCACCCGGGGGGTCGGCGTGATTTCGGCGGACAAGGCCCTCGCTCACGGCGTAACGGGGCCGCTCCTCCGTGCCTGCGGGATCGACTACGACATCCGGAAAAAAGAGCCCTACCTCGCCTACGAGGAGTTTGATTTCAACGTTCCCCTCGGCGAGGCCGGCGACATCTACGACCGCTACCGCGTGCGCATGAGCGAGATGCGCGAGTCGCTCAAAATCGCCGTCCAGGCGATCGAAGGGATGCCCGAGGGACCGCTCATGGCGGACGATCCCAAGGTGGTCCCCCCGCCCAAGGAGCTGCTCGCCACCGACATGGAAGCGCTGATTCATCATTTCAAGATATTCACCGAGGGCTACGATGTTCCCGCCGGCGAGGTGTATCAGGTGATCGAATCCCCGCGCGGGGAACTCGGCTACTACATCATCAGCGACGGAAGCCCCAGCCCGTATAAAGTAAAAGTCCGCGCCCCGAGCTTTTCCAATCTTTTTTCGATGACGGAGATGGTGAAGGGCGGGATGTTCGGCGACGTGGTGGCCGCGCTGGGAAGCGTGGACATCGTTTTGGGAGAGATCGACCGCTAGGCGGCTGGTTCTCCGGGGAGTAGGGAGTGTCCATTGATCGGTTTCCGCATTCCGCGAAAGAGGAAAGCTTCGAGTTCGCGCCAGGGGTCCGGGCCGAACTCGACGGGATCATCGAAAAATACCCGGTGAAGCGCTCGGCGCTCATCCCCGCGCTTCAGCTCGCGCAAAAGCAAAATGGCTACATCACGAGCGCCGTGATGCAGCACATCGCAGGACTGTTCGACATCTCGGCGATGGAGGTCTGGGGGGTGGTGAGCTTCTACAGCATGCTCAAGACCCATCCCATCGGAGAGTATCATTTTCAGCTTTGCAGCAACCTTTCGTGCAATTTACTGGGCTCGGGCGCTCTCCTCAGACAAATCGAGGAGCGGCTCGGAATCAGGGCGGGCGAGACGCGGGCGGACGGTAAGTTCTCCCTCGAACGGGTCGAGTGCCTGGGCGCCTGCGGAGGGGCCCCCTGCGTTCAGATCAACATGGATTATTTTGAGAGAGTAACACCCGGGATGATCGACGAAATTATTTCGGCCCTCGAAAAGGGCGAGTATGTGCCCCCCGCCGGGGCGGACGAGGTGGCTCCGCCATCGGCGGCTGCCGGGGCGGCGGTGGCCGAGAATGCGGCTGGAAATGTAGTTGAAAACGTGGCCGCCGATGCGGCTGAAAAAGCGGACGGATAGGGAAAGGCTGCGCGAATGAATCAGCGACTGGACGCTCTGGTCTCCGAGAAAATTGTTTCGGCCCGCTTCGGCGACGCCGGGGCGCCGGATATCGGCGGCTACGAAGCCTCGGGCGGCTACCGGGCCATCCGCAAGATTCTGGGCGAGTCCAGCCCGAAGGATGTCATCGAGATCGTCAAGGCCTCGGGTCTTCGCGGGCGCGGCGGCGCGGGCTTCCCCTGCGGGCTCAAGTGGAGCTTCGTGCCCGGCGTGGACGGACCCAAATACCTCGCGGTCAACGCCGACGAGGGCGAGCCCGGCACCTTCAAGGACCGGGAACTCATGCTCCGCGACCCGCACCAGCTCGTCGAGGGGATCATCATCGCTTGCTACGCCGTGGGAATCGAGAAGGCCTATATCTACATCCGGGGCGAGTTCGACGCCCCGGCGCGGGCGGTCAACAAGGCGCTGGCCGAGGCCTACGAGGCGGGCTATATCGGGAAAAATATCCTGGGCAGCGGGTTTTCCTGCGACATTTACACCCACATGGGCGCCGGGGCCTATATCTGCGGCGAGGAGACGGGGCTGCTCGAATCCCTCGAGGGAAAGCGCGGCCATCCGCGCCTTAAACCGCCGTTCCCGGCGATTGTCGGGCTCTACGGCCGGCCCACCGTGGTGAACAACGTCGAGACGCTCTCGAATCTTCCGCACATCATCGAGCGGGGCGCGGAGTGGTTCGCCGGCATCGGAATCGACGAGAAGAACACGGGCACCCGGATGTACTGCGTTTCGGGCCATGTCGAAAAGCCCGGCCTCTACGAGCTTCCCCTCGGGCTCACCCTCGAGGAGATCATCGACGAGCATTGCGGCGGGGTTCGCGGCGGAAGAGCGCTCAAGGCGGTGATCCCCGGCGGGGCGAGCGCGCCGGTGCTGACCGCGAAGGAAGTCCGCGAGGATAAGGTCCGGATGGATTTCGACGCCCTGGCCCGGGCCGGGAGCATGGGCGGAAGCGGCGGGGTGATCGTGATGGACGAGACGGCGTGCATGGTCCAGACGGCCCAGCGGCTGGCTATGTTCTTCGAGGAAGAGTCCTGCGGGCAGTGCTCTGTCTGCCGGGAGGGGACGGGCTGGGTGGCCGGGATTCTCTCGCGGATGGAGAGCGGCCGGGGCGTCCCCGACGACCTGACGACGCTCGAATCAATCGATGTCAACATGAGGGGAAACACAATCTGTGTTCTCTCGGACGCCTGCGCGATGATGTTCGGTGCGTTCGTGAAAAAGTTCCGGAGCGAGTTCGAGGCGCATATCGAGGGCGGGCGCTGCCCGCTCGATAGCCCGTACCCCGCCTGAGCGGGACGGTTTTTTTGAGGCGGTCCGATGCCTGACGCTGAAATCACGTTTACCCTGAACGGGCGGGAGATGAAGGCGCGAAAGGGCGAGAGCGTCCTCGGCGCCGCGCTGCGCGCCGGGGTGGACATCCCTCACTTTTGCTACCACAAAAATCTCTCCGTGGTGGGCCAGTGCCGCGCCTGCCTGGTGGAGATACTGGACCTGGGCAACGGCAATGGCCTCCCCAAGCTCCAGCCCTCCTGCGCGATGCAGGCGGCGGAGGGAATGGTGGTCGAATCCGGGAACGCCCGCGTCAAGGAGGCACAGGAGAGCGTCTTCGAGTTCCTGCTCAAGAACCATCCGCTGGATTGCCCCGTCTGCGATCAGGGGGGCGAGTGCCCGTTGCAGGATCAGACCATGGCCTTCGGCAAGGCGCTCAGCCGGACGCATGAGCCGCGCCGCCTCTTTCCCCAAAAAGAAATCAGCCCCTATATCAAGCCCCAGATGAACAGGTGCGTTCACTGTACCCGGTGCATCCGCTTCACCGGCGAGATCGACGGGGGCGGCGAGTTCGGCTGGGCCGGCCGGGGGGACCGGACCGAGGTCGGAATATTCGCGGACCTTCCCCTGACGAGTATTGTCTCGGGCAACGTCATCGATATCTGCCCGGTGGGCGCTCTCACCGACAACAAGTACCGCTTCACCGCCCGCGTTTGGGAGATGAAGGATGTCGATGGGCCCTGCACGCACTGCAGCGTGGGCTGTAGCCAGCGGGTCTGGAACCGCCAGGGTGAGATCATGCGCGTCACCGCCGGTGAGAACGAGGAGGTGAACGACACCTGGATCTGCGACGTGGCCCGGTGGGGCTGGAGCGGCGCAGGGAGCAAGGAGCGCATCGAGGGCCCGATGATCCGCGAGGGGGGAGAGCTTCGCCCCGCCGGTTGGGACGAGGCCCTGTCTTTGGTCGCCTCCCGCATGGGCGGTATCCGCTCGGAGAGCGGCGGCGCGGCGCTGGCGGGGCTGGGCGGCGCGCGCTCGACGAACGAGGCCGCCTATCAGTTCGGCGTGCTGTTCAGGTCAGTTCTGGACACCAACAATATCGACAGCCGGGTTCATCCGCGCGACGCGGCCCAGACCGAGGCCCAGCGAATGGGGCTCGGCGCGGCGGGCGGCTTCGGCTCCCTCGCCGGCCTCGCGGGTGCGAGGGCAATCTTGCTCGTGGGCAGCGATCCCTTCGAGGAGCATCCGATCCTGGCCCTCCAGGTCCGCAAGGCTCACCGCGCTGGAGCCAGCATCGTCAGCCTTCACCCGAGGCGGATCGATCTGCGCGTCCTCGGGCGGATGCATCACCTCAACCCGTTGCCGGGCGAGGAGGCCCGCGCGCTCACCGCGCTGGCCAAGGCACTACTCGGCGCGGGGGCTTCACTAGCGGGCTCCGCTTCGAGGGATAACGGCGCGGACGCCTACCAAAAAACGCTCAAGGCAGCCGACGCGGATGCGCTGTGCCGGGAGTCGGGCATTGATGCCAGTGATATTAATGTGGCGGCCGGGACGCTGCGCCCGGAGGAGGGCGGTGTGGCCGTGGTGGTGGGTCCCGGAATCGTGGACGAGGCGGCGGCGGCCGAGGCCGTCAACATCGCGCTGATGCTGGGCGCCGAAATTCTCTTCGCCTCGGGCGCACCCAATCTCCAGGGGGCGCTCGACATGGGTCTTCACCCCGCGCTTCTTCCGGGCGGAGGCGATGCAACCGATGGCGCCGCCCGCCGGGCCCTGACCGATGTATGGGGCAGGGAGGTGGCGGGGGCCCCCGGCCTCGGGACGGACGCCATCCTCAACGCCGCCGCCGGGGGAGAAATCCGCGGGCTTTACTTCTTCGGGTGCGACCCGCTCGCGGAGCACCCCGACGGCGAGCTGGCGCGGCGCGCCCTTGATCGGGCGGAGTTCGTCGTGGTCCACGCCTCCCACCGGGGCGCGTGCCTGGAGTTCGCCGATGTGGTGCTCCCCGCGCCGACGCTCTACGAGGAAGAGGGAACGGTGACGAATATGGAGCGGCGCGTTCAGCGGCTCAGGCGGTCGGTGAAGTCCGCTGATCCCGAGGCCCGGAAGGCCTCGCTGGTATTCGCCGATATCGCCCGCCTCATGGAGCACCCCCTCAAGGCCCAGGGCACAGCCGCGATTCAGGCCGAGGCGCGGCTCCTCGCCGGGGATTATGCGCCCGCCTTAGGACGGTTGCCGGAGGGCGGAGCTTTACTTGGGCGGGTGAGAAAGGGCGCTTACCGGGCGGTCGGGCACGCGCCGGTGCCCGCCCCCGTGGACGGGCTCCGGTTGATACTCGCTCCGGCGATTTGGCTCTCGGGCGCGCTGATCGCATCGGCGCATCTTCTCTCCGGGAAGCCGGGGGCCGCTCTTCGCCTCTCGCCCACCGATGCCGGAAGGCTTGGCATCACCGGGAACATGGCCGAGGGCGCGGAGGTCGCTGTAGAGATTGGCGGCGAGACGGTCCGCCTGCCCGCGCGGGTGGACGAATCGCTTCCGGTGGGCGTGGCGCAGGCCCCCGAGGCCTTCCCCGGAGCGCTACTCAACCGCGGCGGAGCGGCGATTCGCGTCTCGCTCGCCGAGAAAGAAACGGTGGGGGCGTAATGGCCTGGTTTGCCATCGTTCTCATAAAAATCCTCGTCGCCTTCGGGGCGCTGCTCCTGCTCGCGGCCTATATGAGCTGGATGGAGCGGCGCGTCTTCGCCCTTGTTCAGGTGCGCTACGGCCCCAACCGCGTGGGCCCGGCCGGGCTGCTCCAGCCCATCGCGGACGGGATCAAGCTGATGTTCAAGGAGACGGTGGTCCCGAGCCAGGCGGACAAGTTCGTATTCTTCATCGCCCCGGCCCTCACGCTGATTCCCGCCCTCGCGGCCTTCGCCGTGGTTCCCTTCGGCGATACCGTCACCCTGTTCGGGCAAAAAATCGACCTGGTGGTGGCCGATGTGAATGTCGGCATCCTTTATATATTCGCGTTGAGCGGAATCGGCGTTTACGGCGTGGTGCTCGGCGCCTGGGCCTCGAACAGCAAGTACCCTTTGCTGGGGGGGCTGCGCGCCTCGGCCCAGCTCATCAGCTACGAGCTATCGCTCGGCATGTCCCTGCTCGGGGTCGTGATGATCTCGGGCTCCCTGAGCCTCAAGGACATCGTCGCCGGGCAGGCGGACTATCCCTATATCTTTCTTCAGCCGCTGGGCTTCATTTTGTTCGTCATTTGCATGTTCGCCGAGACGAACCGGACGCCCTTCGATCTGCCCGAGGCCGAGAGCGAGCTCACCGGCGGTTTTCACACCGAGTACTCGAGCATGAACTTCGCCGTCTATTTTCTGGCCGAGTACTGCAACATGCTCACGCTCTCGGCGGTGGCGGCGACATTTTTCCTGGGTGGCTGGCGGGGCCCGCTCCTGCCGCCGGTGCTGTGGTTCCTGATTAAAATCATCGCGTTCATGTTCTTTTTCATGTGGCTGCGCGCGTCGAGCCCTCGCCTTCGCTACGATCAGTTGATGGCGTTCGGCTGGAAGGTGCTCCTTCCGCTCTCGATCCTGAACGTGGTGGTGACGGCAGTTTTCATTTACTTGCTGGATTCCTGAGCCGCGGGCGGGGGCCCCGGCTCCCGCGCACGGCCGGTTGAGGAGAGACCAATGCTGGGCGAGGTGTTCAGGGGACTGTGGGTGACGATCAAGCACTCCTTCCGGGCCCGGGAGACGATCCAGTACCCCGAGGTGCGCGAGGAGCTTCCCCCCGGCTACCGGGGACTTCACAAGCTCCTTCTCTGGGAGGACGGACTGGAGCGGTGCGTGGGCTGCAAGCTCTGCGCCGCCGCCTGCCCGGTGGATTGCATCTTCGTTGAATCCGAGGAAAACAATCCCGCCGGGCCAGTCTCGAAGGGCGAGCGCTACGCGAGCATTTACGAGATTAACGAGCTCAGGTGTATTTTCTGCGGCTATTGCGAGGAGGCCTGTCCGGTCGGGGCCATTGTCCTGGGCGGCGAATACGAATTCTGCGCGGACAGCCGCGATAAATTCATTTATGGGAAGGGCGATCTTCTCGTGAAGCGGCCCGACGAAATTCCCGAGCTTCAGACGCGCTACGACGAAAAAAAGCTGCTCACCTATATTTAGGCGCGAGTGGAAGATGGGCGAGGTCTCGCCCGAGGGACCAGAGGGAGAAAGTTAGTGGCGGGTTTGTTTTTGTTCTATCTGATGGCAGTGGTAACTGTCGCGGGGGCGGTGGGGGTCGTGTCCCTCCCGAACCCGCTTTACAGCGTGTTGAGCCTCATCGCCGCTTTTCTCGGGCTGGCCGGGCTTTATCTTACGCTGAACGCCGAGTTCATCGCCGTTGTTCAGGTCGTCATCTACGCTGGCGCCATCATGGTGCTTTTCCTGTTCGTGGTGATGTTGCTTGATCTGCGCCGCGAGGAGCGGATTCCCCTGCGTCTGCCGGTCCAGAAGTTCACGGGCGCGCTCATCGGGGTGGGGCTCTTCGCCGTTATCATGAAGGTGATTTTTTCGGGTTCGCTCCTCACCGGAGCGAAGGGCGCGTTCCCCGCCGAGCGCGTGAGCGAAATCGGAAACACCCAGGTCCTCGGGAAGATTCTTCTCACGGACTATCTCCTGCCGTTCCAGGCGATGGGGGTGTTGTTGTTCGTGGGAGTCATCGGTGCGGTGGTGCTGGCCCGCCGCCGGGCGGACTGAGTCCGGCCGATCATGTTCAAGAGTTAAGTTCAAGGGCTGAGTTTAA
>JAPYQX010000025.1:0-7771 GCA_029937135.1 Nitrospinota bacterium | reverse complement strand
ACGAGCGTGGCGCCACTGGAACATTATCTGATCGTCAGCGCCCTGCTTTTCGCGATTGGTGTGGTGGGCGTCGTGGTGCGGCGCAACGCCATCGTCGTCGTCATGTCGATCGAACTCATGCTGAACGCGGGGAACCTCGCTTTCGTCTCGTTCGGCAGATTCCTGAATTCGATGGACGGCCAGCTTATCGTTTTTTTCGTGATGGGCGTGGCGGCGGCCGAGGCGGCCATCGGACTCGCCATCCTCATATTGATATACAGAAACCGTGAATCCACCGACGTGGACAGCCTGAACCTGTTGAAACTTTGATGATGAATACGATTCTTTTCATATTATTGCTTCCCGTGGCCGGAGTATTGGTGAACCTCCTCTTCGGCTGGCGGCGGGGAGAAAAGTTCGCGGGCCGGGTCGCGGCCGGTGTCATGGCGCTGGCCTTCGCGGCCTCGATCGCCGGGTTTTTCCAGCTTCTCGGCCTGCCGGCGGAGGAAAGGCTGATTCGCTCCGATCTGTTCGAGTGGATTGCCGTCGGGGACTTCCGGGTCAATGCCGCTTTCATGCTCGATCCGCTTTCCTCGGTGATGACGCTGATCATCACCGGGGTCGGCGCCCTCATTCACGTTTACTCGATTGGTTATATGCACGGCGACCGGGGCGCGGTGCGCTATTTTATTTATCTCAATCTGTTCGTTTTCTTCATGCTCACCCTGGTTCTCGGATCGAATTTTCTCGTCCTCTTTGTCGGTTGGGAGGGTGTGGGCCTGTGCAGCTACCTTCTGATCGGATTCTGGTTCGAGCGGCCCGCCGCGTCCGAGGCGGGAAAGAAGGCTTTTATCGTCAACCGGATTGGCGATCTTTGTTTTCTGATTGCGATGTTCATGCTCATCGGTATTTTCGGAACCCTCGATTTCGGGGAAATTCTCCAGGCCGCTCCAGCCAAACTGGTGGCGGGCGGCGGAGCCGTCACCGTGATTTGCCTGCTTCTCTTCGCGGGGGCAGCTGGCAAGAGCGCCCAGATTCCGCTCTTCGTCTGGCTTCCCGACGCTATGGAAGGCCCCACCCCCGTCAGCGCGCTGATCCACGCGGCGACAATGGTGACGGCGGGCGTCTACCTGATGGCGCGGGCCTATTTTCTCTTCGACCTCTCCCCCATAGCGATGAACGTCGTCGCGGTGGTCGGGGCGGCGACGCTTCTCGTGGCGGCTTCGATCGCCATGGTGCAGACCGATATCAAGCGCGTGCTCGCCTACAGCACGGTGAGCCAGCTCGGCTACATGGTGATGGCCATCGGGGTGGGCGCCTACTCGGCGGCGATTTTCCATCTCTTGACGCATTCGTTTTTTAAAGCGCTGCTGTTCATGGGGGCGGGCAGCGTCATTCACGCGCTCGACGGCGAGCAGGACATGAACCGAATGGGTGGCCTGAGCGCGGCGCTCCCCTCGACGAGCGCGACCTGCGCCATCGCCGCTTTCGCCATCGCGGGGGTGTTTCCGCTGGCGGGCTTCTTCAGCAAGGACGCTATCCTGTTCGCGGCGATGACCTCGAATCGCGGCGGGATCGGGTTCTGGCTGGCCGGAGCGGTGGGCGCCCTGATGACCGCTTTTTATATTTTCCGGATGCTCTTCAAGACTTTTTACGGCCGGTGCAACCTCTCGATTGAGCAGCAAAATCGCCTGCACGAGTCGCCCGGCGTCATGACGAGGCCGCTCAAGGTGCTCGCGGTGCTCTCCTTCGCCGGCGGCTGGGTCGGGATTCCCATCTTCGCGGGAGCGAACTTGCTCGACGGTTTTCTCGCACCTGTATTTGGCGGCGGCGGCGAAGCGCACCACGAGGTCATTTTCGAGCTGATGATGATGGCGGTTTCGTTTGCCATCGCCGTTTTGGGAATTTATATGGCCTACAATGTTTTTGTCCTCAGCTCGCGGGGAGCCTCCGCCTATGCCGAGCGCTGGCCGGGGTTCTACCGGCTAGTTTTCAACAAGTACTACATCGACGAGGCCTACGATTTCCTGATTATTCAGCCCATCCGGCGTCTCTCCGTCCGGCTCTGGAAGGATTTCGACGACGGCCTCGTGGACGCAACGGTGAACGGCGCGGGCGGTTTTGTGCGCCTGATCGGCTCGGCGGCCCGGCAGCTTCAGACGGGCTATGTGAAAAGCTACGCGGTGATGATGCTGGCGGGCGCGCTGGTGGTGGCGTTCTACCTCACCGCGGGGGCGAAATAGAGGAATGGGGATTTGAGCGAACTGCCGTTGATTACCCTGATGGTTTTCCTTCCGTTGATAGGGGGGCTCCTGCTGATCTTCGTGGGGGATGCCGACGAAGCGGGCCGGGCGAGGGTACGCGCGATTTCGATGGCGTTCGCGCTGCTGACCCTTGCGGTCTCGGCGGCGGTTTACGCCGGGTTCCGCGAAAATTTCGCCGGGATGCAGTTTGTCGAGCGGGCGGAGTGGATACCCCGGTTCGGAATTTCCTACTATGTGGGTCTCGACGGCATCAGCCTTCCCCTCATTCTCCTGACGACGATTCTCACCCCGATTGTCCTTCTCTACTCGTGGGGCGAAGTGGAAAAGCGGGTGCGGCTTTTTCAGATGGCTCTTCTTTTCCTCGAGACGGGGATGCTCGGTGTTTTTGTCTCGCTCGATTTTTTCCTCTTCTATGTTTTTTGGGAGGGGATGCTCATTCCGATGTATCTGATCATCGGGGTGTGGGGCGGCCCCCGGCGCATTTATGCGGCGGTTAAATTCTTTCTCTACACGATGGCCGGCAGCGTGCTCATGCTGGTGGCGATTCTCTGGCTTTACTTCGAGACGGGCGCGGAGACGTTCGACATCCTGGTACATCTGGACAAGCCGGTTCATTACGCCCTGCAGGGCTGGCTCTTCGCGGCCTTCGCGCTCTCGTTCGCGATCAAGGTTCCGATTTTCCCGTTTCACACCTGGCTGCCCGACGCCCATGTCGAGGCGCCCACGGCGGGCAGCGTAATCCTCGCCGGGGTGATGCTGAAGATGGGGACCTACGGGCTCATGCGCCTTGCGATGCCGCTGTTTCCGACGGCGGCGCGCGATTTCGCCCCCTTGTTCATGACCCTCGCCGTCATCGGGATCGTCTACGGCGCGCTGGTGGCGATGGTTCAGGACGACATCAAAAAACTCGTCGCCTACTCCTCGGTGAGCCACCTGGGTTTTGTCGTCCTGGGGCTTTTCTCCTTCAACCTGCTCGGCGCCTCGGGCGGGGTCCTTCAGATGGTGAACCACGGGATAAGCACCGGGGCGCTCTTCCTGATAGTGGGAATGATATACAGCCGCAGGCATACGCGGCTGATCTCCGACTTTGGCGGCATCGCGCGGGTGATGCCGGTCTTCGCGGTCTTTTTCGTGATCACATCGTTCAGCAGCATCGGCCTTCCCGGCCTGAACGGGTTTGTCGGTGAGTTCACGATTCTGGCCGGCGCCTTCGACCGGAGCCCCTTCTTCGCCGTCGTGGCGGCGTCGGGGGTGGTGCTCGCGGCGGTCTACATGTTGTGGATGCTCCAGCGCGTTCTCTTCGGCGGTGATCCGTCGCCCGCCAATCTCGGCCTCCGCGATCTGGGGGTGCGCGAGTGGTGCGTACTGGCGCCTCTGATTGCGCTGATGTTCGGGCTGGGCCTTTATCCCAAACCCATTCTGAACAAAATCGAGCCCTCCGCGAAGGCGTGGGTCGAACAGGTGAACCGGCGGGTGCTCCATGTGAAGCCGCCTCCCGAGCCGAGGCTGGCCAGGGCGCCCGCGCCCGTGTTCGTAGAGGCGCGCTCCCTAAAGGCGGTGAGACCATGACCCCGGTATTTCCCGTCATTCATTGGCCGTATTTGCTTCCGGTGATTTTTGTGGTGCTCGGCGCGGTGGCCGTTCTTCTCTGGGATACGTTCTTCCGCTCGCGGGACCGGACCTTTCTCGCCGCCCTGACCCTGACTACTCTCGCGGCGGCGGGAGGCGCCACCCTCTCGGCCTTGCCCGGCCTGCCCGGCGGCGCCGTCTCCTTCGGCGGCATGTTTGTTTTCGACCGATTTAGTGGATTCGTATTTATCCTGATCCTGATTGCGAGCTTTATCTCCGTCCTGATCGCCGCCGCCCAGATGAGTCTCGACGAGGCTCCGGCGGGCGAGTATTTCGCCCTTATCCTCTTCGCCACCTCGGGGATGATGCTTATGGCGGGGACGCGGAACATGCTGATGATTTTCATCGGCCTCGAGATTCTCTCGCTTTCCTTATATGTATTGGCCGGTTATCTCAGGTTCGATTTGAGGGGGAACGAGGCGGCGCTCAAATATTTTCTGCTGGGGTCTTTCGCCGCCGGTTTTTTGCTCTTCGGAATGGCCATGATATACGGCGCGGCCGGTTCGGTGGATCTGGCCCGGATCGCCTCTCACCTCCACTCCCACCCCCTTTCGCGCAACCCGGCCTTCATGTTGGGGCTGGGTTTCATCACCGTCGGCCTGGGCTTCAAGGTGGCCGCGGTGCCCTTCAACATGTGGGCCCCGGACGTTTACGAGGGAGCGCCCACGGCGGTGACCGCCTTTATGTCGGTGGGCCCCAAAGCGGCTGCTTTCGCGGCGTTTTTCAGAATAGTGCTCATGGTGGGGGGGTATGCTGGAGAGAATTTCATTGCCGTTCTCTGGGTGATGGCGGCGCTCACGATGACGGTGGGCAATCTGGTTGCCATCTGGCAGGCGAATATAAAACGAATGCTCGCCTTTTCCAGTATCGCTCATGCCGGATATATCCTCGTGGCTCTTGTGGCGGCCCAGAGGGGCGAGGCCCTGGCCACGGGCGGATTTCTCTATTATCTGCTTGTTTATTCGTTTATGAATCTGGGCGCGTTTTGCGTGGTGGTAGCCTCGGGCCGGGGCGGAGAGGAGCGTACCCGGATAGCGGATTTCGCCGGGATGGGCTATACCCGGCCGGTTTTGGCCGCGGCGATGGCGATTTTCATGGTGTCTCTTGCGGGGTTGCCCCCGACCGGGGGGTTCGTCGCCAAATTCTATATCTTCAGCGCTGCCATCAAGGCGGGTTATGTCTGGCTGGTGGTGGTGGCCGTCCTGAACAGCGTAATTTCGGTTTACTACTATCTTCGCCTGATCGTGGTGATGTATATGCAAGAGCCCGGGGCCGGGGTAGACGAGGGGGCGGTGGCGGGCCCGGAGCGTGTCAGCTCCTATGCATTCGCCGCGCTGCTTTTGGCGGTAATCGCCACGCTTGAACTGGGCCTGTTCCCCGGCGCGGTAATAGAATTCGCCCTCCGCTCGGGTGTCCTTTTGAACTAGGCGCGTGGGTCCAATGTGCTTGGATTTGACTATTGCTCATGGTATAGTCGCTGGCCGTGGAACAAAGATTTACAAGGATTTAGAGACCCTTATCGCCCTTGGGGCGTGGCTGTAACCTGCCGGGCCTTTCCGAAACCATGTGTGTAGATTTCCGGAGCCGCTGACCTTTTTTCTAAGCTGAGTGAGGATCGGTTTGCAGGAGTTCATCTCTGCGTTTTTTGGCGATTACAGCGTGATCAACGGCTATGTGCCGCTGTTCATTTTTCTGCTGGTGGCTCTGGGGTTCGCGGGGGGCACACTGATTGCCGCCCTGATCATCCGCCCGCACAAGCCCTACCCAGAAAAGCTCGCGCCCTATGAGTGCGGCATGCCCCCGCTCATGGAGGCGCACGAGCGTTTTTCCATTCGCTTTTATCTTCTCGGAATTCTGTTTCTCCTCTTCGATGTCGAGGCGATGTTCCTCTTCCCGTGGGCGGTGAAGTACGATGCCCTGGGCCTCTTCGGGTTCATCGAGATGATGTTGTTTATCGCGATTCTGCTTGTCGGCTATTTTTATGCCTGGCGGAAGGGAGCGCTGGAATGGGCTTAATCGACGGAAAGCTTGGCGACAATTTTGTCACCACGAAATTCGACAGCCTTGTGGCCTGGGCCCGCAAGAGTTCGCTATGGCCGATGACCTTCGGGCTGGCCTGCTGCGCCATCGAGATGATGGCCTCGGGCGCCGCGCGGTATGACTTTGACCGCTTCGGGGTCATTTTCCGGGCCTCGCCCCGGCAGTCCGATGTCATCATCATCGCCGGGACCGTCACCCATAAAATGGCCGATGCGATCGTACGGGTTTACAACCAGATGCCCGAGCCCAGGTGGGTCATTTCGATGGGGAATTGTTCGACCTGTGGCGGTCCGTATGCGAACTATGCCGTAGTTCAGGGGGTGGACGAGATCATCCCCGTTGATGTGTATGTACCGGGATGCCCCCCCCGCCCGGAAGCCTTGATGTGGGGCGTCATGCAGCTACAAAAAAAGATCGAGCAGGAAAGGTTCGTCCGCAAGAGTAAATCGGCGGCGTAGACTCCCAAAAATGGCAGATGAAGTCGGAACCGAGGAAGCAAGCGGGGAAAATCCTGAAGAGGCCGAAGCGCCGAAAACCCTTCCGGGCAAGGCGCTCAGGGAACTGGTCGATGGGGAGTTTCCAGGGGCGATCCTCGAGCAAACCGCATACGAGGACCGCGAGGACGAGGTGACGTTTGTCTTCAAGGACGATGTGCTGGTGCGGGTGGCGACCTATCTGCGCGATCATCCGGCCGCGAGCTTCAAGATACTGACGGATCTGACCGCCGTGCATTATCCCGGCGAGGAAACGCCGTTTCATGTCATCTATCAGCTTGTCAGCGTCGATCACAGCCGCTTGCTTCGCCTGAAGGTGAAGGTCAAGGAGGATCAAGAGGTTCCCACTGTGGTGGGGGTGTGGTCCAGCGCGAACTGGATGGAGCGGGAGGTCTACGACTTGTTCGGTGTCCGCTTCAAGGACCACCCCGACCTCCGGCGTATTTTTCTTCCCGAGGATTGGGGAAGCTATCCTTTCAGAAAGGACTACCCCCTCGAGGGTTTGGGGGAGCGCGTGTACTCGAAACCCACGCGCAAGGAAATCGGAGAGTAGGGCCCTCGCCGCCCGGCGGCGGGGCTTTTTGTTAGAGTTGAATCGGGAGATACCCTGATGGTAGGAGCGGAAACCTCATCCCGGATTGAGCGGAACAGCACCGTCCCCGGGACCGAGGAACTCGTCATCAACATGGGGCCCCAGCACCCCAGCACGCACGGGGTGCTCCGGATTATCCTCAAGCTCGACGGCGAGACGGTCAAGGATGTCGATTGCGATATCGGCTACCTCCACCGAGGCACCGAGAAGATAGGGGAGAACATCACCTATACGATGTTCATCCCCTATACGGATCGGCTTGACTACATCGCCGCTCCTTCGAGCAATCTGGCCTGGGTGCAGGCGGTCGAATCGTTTTTCGACTGGGAGATTCCGGACCGCGCGCTGTTCCTCCGTACCATGGTGGGCGAGCTTTCGCGGATCGCAAGCCATCTCCTCTGGCTGGCCACCCACGCGCTCGACGTTGGCGCGATGACGGTCTTTCTGTGGTGTTTTCGCGAGCGGGAGATGGTTCTCGATTTATTCGAGAGCGCCTTCGGGGCGCGGCTCACCGTGAACGCCTTCCGCCTCGGCGGGCTTTATCAGGATGTTCCCCGGGAATTTCTCGACGACACGCGGAAGTTCGTCGATCTTTTTCCGGGCCGGATAGACGACTACGAGACGCTGCTGACCGAGAACCGCATCTGGCTCCAGCGCACGCGCGGGATCGGCGTCATTTCGGCCGAGGACGCCCTCGACTACGGGCTGACGGGTCCGATCCTCCGCGCATCGGGGGTGAAGTGGGACCTCCGCCGGGCGAAGCCCTATGCCGC
>JAPYQX010000366.1 GCA_029937135.1 Nitrospinota bacterium | reverse complement strand
CTCCTCGAGGGTCCACCCCCCCTCGGCCCAGTCGGTCGAGGAGACGCGGACGGACATGGGTTTATCATCCGGCCACACTGCCCGTACGATGCGCACGGTCTCGACCGTGAAACGGACGCGGTTCTCGAAACTTCCGCCGTAGTTGTCGGTCCGCTGGTTCGATAGCGGCGAGTGAAAGCTGTGCATCAGATAGCCGTGGGCGGCGTGGACCTCTATCCAGTCGAAGTCAGCCCCAAGCGCGCGCCGGGCGGCCGTCCGGAAAGCTTCCTGAATTTCTCCGATATCGTCCAGTGTGAGCTCCCGGGGGACCCGCGCCTTGCCGTGAAAGGGAATTGGACTGGGCCCCACAATCGGCCATCCCCCCTCCTCGTCCGGCAGGTAGGCCCCGCCCTCCCAGGGCGGCAGGGTGCTGGCCTTGCGGCCCGCGTGGCCGATCTGGATACCCGGGACCGCGTCCTGGCCGCGCACGAAGCGGACGATGCGCGCCAGCGGCTCGATGTGATCGTCAGTCCAAATTCCCAGGCACCCAGGCGTGATTCGCCCCTCGGGGACCACCCCGGTCGCCTCGACCATGACGAGCCCCGCGCCGCCCGCCGCCCGCGCCCCGAGATGAACTAGGTGCCAGTCGTCAGCCATACCGTCCTTGGCGACGTATTGGCACATCGGCGACACCCCGATCCGGTTGCGGAGCGTCACTCCCCGAAGCGTGAACTCATCCAGTAAATGCGGCATTCTCTGGCCTCTTGGTGATGGTAAATGATTTTTGGCAAAAAGGCCCGGAGCGAAATCCGCCCCGGGCCCGGTAGAGAACCAGCTTACGGCGTGCTGCGGCGCGCGCCGCCGTCCATGTAGATTGCGCTTCCGAACGAGTAGGAATTCACCTCGGATGCCAGGAAGGTGGCCATCCGGCCCACTTCCTCGGGCTCACAAATCCGGCCCGCCGGGACCCTCGAGCCCCGCTCTTTGAGCACCTCCTCGACATCCTTGCCCTGCTTGTCGGCGGCGGCCTGCGTAATGTCACGAGCGCGCTGGGTGTTCGTCATGCCCGGACAGATGTTGTTCACGATGATGCCGTCACCCGAGACCGCGTCCGAAAGGCCGCGCGAGGAATTGAGAACGGTGATGTTGGCAAAACTGGTCGGCAGATTTCCGCGGGCCGGGCTCGCGCCCGCACCGCCGCAAACGTTGATGATTCTTCCCCAGCTGTTTTTCTTCATGTGGGGAACGGCGAACTGCGCCATGCGGATATAGCCGTAGGTTTTCAGGCTAAGCGCATCGGCGAACAAATCCACATCGATGTCGAGAATGTCACCGCCCTTGGCCGCCCCGGCGCAGTTAATGAGGATATCCACCCCGCCGAATTTCGCGGCCGCGGCGTCCACAACCTTTCTGCACTCATCGAGCGAGGTCAAATCGGCGGAGACTGACATCCCCTCACCGCCCGCGGCGTTGATGTCGGCGACCGCCTTTTCGAGCAATCCCTCGTCGCGCGCCGTCACGCAGACACGCACGCCCTCTTTAGCCAACTCAAGCGCGCACTCGCGGCCGATGCCCCGGCTGGCGCCGGTGACGATGGCCCGTTTCCCCTTCAATCCTAAATCCATTTCATGCTCCTTTTTTAAATACGATAACGAAAATCGCCTGATATCGCGAACATACCGGCCTCGGAAGCATAGGCCCGCTTCCGTCCGTTCCCCCCTGTTTTTTGGTGACTCCCTGTATAACGCCATTTCGGCTCCCCTCCAAGGCGAGACCGGGACCCCCGAATATGGTATTCCTTCAAATTCCACTTACCGGAAAGGGAGAATTTCATGGCGGATATCACTGTCGGCGCGGATGCGCTCCACGCCTTCCTGGCCCGCGCCTACGAGGCCCTCGGGCTACCCGGAGAAGACGCCGTCCGCTGCGCCGCCCAGATGGTGGACGCCGAGCTCCGGGGAGTGGCCTCTCACGGCTGCGTGCGCTTCTCCGTCTTCGCCGACCGCCTCCGTAAAGGAACCGCCAACCCGAGGCCCAGCGTGCGGACGATCACCGACCTTCCCGCCTACTCCCTTCTGGACGGAGACCTGGGGATGAGCGCCGTCGTGGGCGCCCGGGCGATGGCGGTGGCCATGAAGAAAGCCGAGACAGGCGGCATCGGAGCCTGCGCGCTCAGGCGCTCCTCGCACACCGGCCACGTCGGCTACCTCGCCGCCCTCGCCCTCCAAAAGGAAATGATCGGGATCGTCATCAGCGGAGCGACCGGTAACCTCGCCCCCTGGGGCGGGGCCGACCGCCTGATCGGAAACAACCCCGTCGCCTTCGCCATCCCCTCGAACCAGGAGTTTCCAATAATTTTCGACATGGCGACATCGAAAGTCGCGCGGGGCTATGTCCTCCTCGCCGCGCGGGCCGGCGAGCCCATCCCCGAGGGCTGGGCGCTCGACCCGGACGGTAACCCGACCACCGAAGCCGCCCTCGGCGCGAAGGGAACGATGCTCCCGCTGGGCGGCTATAAGGGCTACGGCCTGGCCCTGATGTTCAGCTTCCTGACGGCGGCGCTCGCGGGCAACGGATTCGACGCACAGCAGCCCGACTGGCTCGATGCCGAACGTCCCTTCGCCCTTCCCCTGCTCGCAATCGCCTTCGACCCCGTCCGCTGCCTCGGCGGCGACTACCAGGCGGCGGTGGACGACGCCGTGCGCCAGGTGAAGGCCTCGCGCCTCGCGCCGGGCTTTGATGAAATCCGGATTCCCGGCGAGGGCGCCCACCGCCGCTACGCCGAGGCGCTCAAAAACGGCATAACGCTCAAGGAAGCTGTCTTCGGCGATCTGAACCGCGTCGCCGCCGAGGTAGGCGCTGAGCCTCTCGCCGCCTCCTGATCATTTCTCCCGCCGATCACTTCTCCCGGCCGTGCGGACTTCGAGCAGGCGGACCCCGGCGCGCCGCCGGCCGCCGCCGTCCTCGAACCCGCCGCGGGCATGCC
>JAPYQX010000365.1 GCA_029937135.1 Nitrospinota bacterium | reverse complement strand
CCATTGTAATCATAGGTATTGTCTATTGCCACTTAATTATATTGATGAAATTTTTACTTTAATTTGCTATTAATATCATACAAATCTCTGTTTTTTGAAAACGCCCGCTCGGGAAAGTGACAATATCACCCGTCAAGGGGTTTTTTGGGGCGGGGGTGTTTCTTTACTTTCCACCCTGAAGCTTCGGGTTTTGGTTAGCAGGAGAGCGATGGATGAAATGTTTGGGCGCCTAATCGCAACTTAAAAGATTAGCTAAAGGAGTTCGTATATGAGTGCGAAAATCGTTTGGCTCTTTGTCTTTGTGCTGCTCTACTGGTCCTACTGTATTTTCTGGGGGTTCAAGTCGGCGCAGATGGCCAAGACGGCGAGTGATTACTTTATCGCCGGACGCCGCCTCTCCATGTGGGTGTTTATCCTGGCGGCTACCGCCACCTCCTTTTCGGGGTGGACCTTCATGGGTCACCCCGGTTTGGTCTACCGCGATGGTTTTCAGTACGCCTACGCATCTTTTTACACCATTACCATTCCCTTCACGGGGGTAATGTTCCTGAAGCGCCAATGGATGCTGGGCAAAAGGTACGGCTACGTTACGCCGGGTGAGATGTTCTCAGATTATTTTCAAGGCGACGCAATCCGCATCTTGACAGTGATCGTGGCCCTCCTCTTTTCGATTCCGTATCTGGGCGTTCAGCTCGGGGCTTCGGGATTCTTGTTCAACGTGCTCACCGACGGGATGTTATCCGTTAACGTGGGCATGTGGCTCCTCTCGGCGGTGGTGTTTGTTTACGTCGCCGCTGGCGGGCTCAGGGCGGTGGCCTACGTGGATACGCTCCAGTGCATCCTCCTGGCGCTGGGCATTACCATCACAGGCATCATCGCCCTCAATTTCGCCGGTGGCTGGGGCGCTTTAAACGATGGTTTCGCCAAACTGGCGGCCTCCGATGTCGGCAAGTGGGGAACTACCAAGGGCTACGGTGGCGGTGACTACAACGCCTACTTCGCCATTCCGGGTGTGATTCAGTTCACGGCCGGCCTGGGTAAGGAGACTCCCGTCGGCGGGCTTTGGACAGGGGTCATGTGCCTCACCTACATGTTCGCGCTGATGGGGATTCAGTCCGCTCCGGCGTTTTCCATGTGGTCGTTTTCAAACAACAACCCGCGGCCTTTCGCGCCGCAGCAGGTATGGGCCTCTTCATGCGGAATCGGGTTCATCCTGTTCTTCTTTACCGCGTTCCAGGGCATGGGGGCGCACCTTCTCGGAGCCAATCCCGCCGTCACCAAGGCGGGCCTGGCTTTATCGGATGTCCTCACGGGGGCAATCGCGGCAAAACCGGATTCACTGGTCCCCCACTATTTCAATCAGATCGCTGATGTGGCGCCTTGGCTTGTAGGCCTGCTGGCGGTCTGTGCCTTGGCGGCCATGCAGTCCACCGGCGCGGCGTATATGTCCACGGCGGGCGGGATGCTCACCAGGGACCTTTACAAGCGCTATCTCAAACCCACCGCCTCGCACGATAACCAGAAAGTTGCGGGCCGCGTGGGTGTCGGGCTTATTGTCTTGGCCGCGTTGCTTGTCGCCACATTCTCGCGGGACGCCCTTGTGCTTCTTGGAGGTCTGGCTGTTGCCTTCGGCTTCCAGATGTGGCCGTCACTTTTCGCGGTTTGCTGGAATCCCAAGATTACCCGTCAAGGCGTAACCTGGGGGCTCATTGCCGGACTTCTCGGCGTGATTTTCACCGAAAACTTCGGACTCACGATCTTGAAATCCGTTGGGATTGATATTTGGGGCCGTTGGCCCTGGACGATACACTCCGCGGGTTGGGGAATGTTATTCAACGCGTCGATATGCTGGATCGTATCGAATAATACCCAGGACGAAGCGGAAATGTCTCACCGCATGAAGTATCACAACTTCCTCAACGAGCATGCGTCGCTCTCCGAGGATAAGAGGGCGCTGATTCCGACGGCTTGGGGGATCACGATTGCGTGGCTCTTCTTCGGTGTTGGTCCTGGCGCCGTGATTGGCAACTGGATATTCGGCGCCCCTGACGCTGGCCGGGCTGGTTGGACCTTTGGTATTCCTTCCATCTGGGCATGGCAGATAATCTTCTGGGCGCTTGGCGTGGGGATGATGTGGTTCCTCGCATATAAGATGGAAATGTCCACGATGCCCGAAAAGGATATTGAGGCGCTGGTCGAGGACATCGGAGATGTCACGGTGGGAGGGGCGAGTTCGTAAAGTTTAAGCCTCTTTGAACCACTAGGATTAACCAGGCTGGGGGAGGCGCTGTCCTCCCCCAGCTTTGTATTTAGGTGTATGACTTATTCATGGCCGAGTTATTTATCGCGAAATATATGTTTTTATGGGTCCTTGCTCTGGGTGGGGCGCTGTTTTTTCCGATCCGGAAACTCATCTGGGTTCTGTATGTCCGGCGGGCGGAAAAGGACGGCCCCGCCGATGAAGCCGTGCAATCAACCCTGAAGCGCCGCGCGGGTTTTTCCGCCGTCCTTATTTGTTTCGTTTTTTCCTATTTCTATACAGCGTATCTATTCTCGGGCCGTTAAGATGAATCCTCTCGTGATTCGCCGGTTTATTAAATACCTTGCCATTTTGACGGTTGGTATGTTCTCCGTGTGGGCCCTGGTGAATATGTATCTCAATGAACTGCCTGGCGACTACGACACAAGGCAGGGTGATATCAAAATCAGCGATAGAGATTTCGATGCCGCGCTCGTGAGTTTTAACAAGGCGCTCAGGAAGATGCCGAATCATCGCGGCGCACTGATGGGGAGGGCTATCGTTTTCATCCAGACCTCCCGGCTGGATGCCGCTGCCGCGGAGCTCACTTACCTTGTCGGTTATCTGAAAAAGAATCTCTCGCCCGACGATGTCACCGGCCTGGCCACGTTGGCTGCTTCTTATGCCAACCGGGGGATCGTTCATGATCGTTCGGGGCGATACCGGGAAGCCCTGGCCGACTATATCGAGGCATTAAAG
>JAPYQX010000364.1 GCA_029937135.1 Nitrospinota bacterium | reverse complement strand
CTGTAAAGGTACGAATAGTCCTCCTCCAGCATCCCGAGGCTCGCGGCTTTTTCCAAAAACTCAAATGTCATTCCGGCAAAACTCACATCAGCACCGAGTTTTTTACCGATGGCGACAACCAGGCCGACATCCTTATGCGGATTATAGATTCTCGCCTGGGCGTTCCATTTTCCGTTCAGGATATTATTCGGAAACCGGTGGCGGCTCGCATAACTGAAAGCGGAGGAAACATTAAATACGTCGATCATGTCTTTCACGCGGATTCCCATGCGCTCGGCCAGCCGGGCCCCCTCGCAGGTCGCCAGGAAAATGGTGTGGAGCACCATGTTGTTGAGCAGCTTCATGGCGTGCCCCGAACCAGTTCCTCCCAAATGGAAATGCTTTTCAACAAAAGGCGAAAAATATTTTTTTGTCCGGCGAAGGACCTTGGCGGCTCCGCCGATCATCAAGGTAAGCTTTCCCTTCGAAATGCCCCCGGGGCCGCCGCTCATCCCGGCGTCCAGGTAGGCAACGCCCGTTTTCTCCGCCCGGCGGGCCAGCTTTTTTGTTTCCGTGGGGTCCGATGTCGTCAAATCGTATATGACAAGTCCCCTTTTCGCGTTCCGCAAGACCCCTTCTTTTCCTTTTAAACAGGCTGAGATTTCCGAGGAGGAAGGGACGATAAAAAAGATCACCGCGCATTTCCGGGCCATCTCGCCCGGCGGCGCAATCTTGACGTTTCGTTTCCCCGCGAAAGGCTCGCGGCATGCCTCCAGCGAATCCCAAACCATCAAAGGCGCTTTTGTGCGAGCCAACCTTTGCGCGACAGGACCTCCCATCCTCCCCAGGCCAATGACCCCGACGGGTTTACTCTCTCACATACTCCCTCCCCTGGCTGTGAAATAAACCTCCCGCAAATGTCCGCGCTCCCGGGCGCCAAGCCCAGGCGCAATTACGCCTTTTTTATGAGTATGTTAATAATAACCCCGCCATGAAAAACAAGCGCGATCTAAGACCTCTTTTCGAACCCCGCTCCATCGCGGTTGTCGGTGCATCGTCCAACCCGAATCGAACCGGCGGAAGACCCATCCGCCTTCTTCTGGAATATGGATTCGACGGACCTGTTTATCCCATCAATCCGAACCGCGATGAAATCGGCGAGCTCAAGTGTTATCCGGATATTACGTCGCTGCCGGAAACGCCGGAATTCGTTCTCTTTTGCACGCCCCGCGAGAAAAATGCCGCTGTCCTGCGGGAATGCGCCGCGCGGGGAGTCAAAGCGGCCGCCGTCATCTCTTCAGGATATGCCGAAGTGGGCGGCGAAGGGGAAAGTCTTCAGAGCGAACTGCTCGGGATCGCCAACGAGGCGGGCATGATTCTCCTCGGGCCCAATTGCATGGGCGTCATCCACGTTCGATCCAGGCTGCTCGCCACTTTCACCATTTCAATCCAGGAGGACGACCCCCTAATCCCCGGACCCATCGCTATCATCACCCAGAGCGGCGCCCTGGGCGCTTGCCTGCTCACCGGATTCCAGGAAAGCGGCACGGGCATCAGCTCCCTTGTGAGCCTCGGCAACGAGGCGGATGTCGATTTCGCGGAGTGCGTCGAGTATTTTCTCGACGACCCCCATACGAAGGTCATTTGCGGCTACATGGAGTCCGTCAGGAACGGCCCTCGCCTCCGCGCGGCCGCTGCCAGAGCGCTCAAAATCGGCAAACCGATTGTCCTCCTCAAGGGAGGAGCCACCGAGGCCGGCGCCCGCGCGGCGATGAGCCATACGGCCGCGCTGACCACCTCGCACGGTGTCTTCTCGGCCTTCGCCAGACAATACGGCATTCACCTCTGCGACAATTTCGACGAAATACTGGGAACCGTGGATTTTATTTGCCGGTCCAAGCCCATCAAGGGAAAGGGTCTGGGTATTTTGAGTTTTTCGGGGGGAGCGGGCTCCCTCGCCGCGGACCACGCCGTAAGGAATGGTTTCGAGCTTCCCGAACTCGCCGAGAAGACGCGAACGAGGCTCCGGGAGACCCTCTCCGATTACGCGCCCACGAGCAATCCGGTGGACCTCGTTTCCTTGATGGTGAGCCGCCCCGACGCAAGGCCGCTTCAGGAAGTCGGCGCGGCCATATTCTCCGATCCGGGAATCGATGCCGTGTGTCTGATCATGGGAATTTATCACCATGTGGGCCCCCAAATCGCCGAGGACCTCGGCGCTCTTTTCCGCGAAAGCCCGGTTCCATTCGCCTGCACCTGGGTGACCGGCCCCCGCGCGGACATCGAGGAACTGAGACGAAGCGGCGTCCCGGTTTTCGAGGACTATGCCCGTGCGGTGCAAGCTCTGGCCGCGCTTCGCGGGTTCACCGAAGCGGCGAAATCCCAAACAACCGTGTCTATCGACCCTGCCCGGCGCGAAAAGGCGGAAAATCTCATCCGGGAGGCCGCGCCCTCCGAAAGCGGGATGCTCCCCATCGAAACCTGTTGGGCGCTTCTGGATTTGTACGGCATCGTCCGGCCCCGGGAGAGTGTGGTTTCCACCGAGGAGGACGCCGCCGGGGCCTGGCGGAGCATCGGCGGCCCGGCCGCAATGAAGGTAGTCTCGGATGCGTTGATACACAAAACCGACGCGGGCGGCGTAGCCATCGGCGTGGACTCCGAGAAAGAGGTCCGCCGGACAGCGGGGAGACTGCTCGCGCTGGCGCCCGGCGCGAGGGTGCATGTCCAGGAAATGATCGCGGGGGGAGTAGAGCTTCTCGCCGGGGTATCGAGCGATCCGGCCTTCGGCCCCTGTGTGACGGCGGGGCTGGGCGGAATTTTCGTGGAGGCTCTGGGAGACGTGTCGCTGTGGCTGCCCCCCTTTGGCCCGGCCGAGGCCGGAAATATGCTCCGCCATTTACAGGCGGCGAGAATCCTGGACGGCTTCCGGGGAGGCCCGGCGGTGAGCGTCCCCGCTGCGGCGGCGGCCATATCGCGCCTCTCGGAGATGGCGACTGAACTAACCGAGTCAATTAGCTAAATAGATATCAACC
>JAPYQX010000363.1 GCA_029937135.1 Nitrospinota bacterium | reverse complement strand
GTCGTGCCGAAAGAGTACCGAAAATCCTCTCATCCAACATGGACCGATATGAGGGAGGCACGTCAGTCAATATGTGTGGTTTAGCTAGATTTTGCTAAAAGGAGAGCGTTGCCGCATAATTCCGGCCACAAGCATTCGGGTGCGCCCAAGGAAGTCGTCATCGTGAAGTTCAACGATATTGAACCCGATTCTTGGGCGATGGGGGGCACCCTGTTCTCCGACAAATAAATTCGTGGACACCGAGGAGACGCTCAATTGAGCTTTCGCATTCCCGTTGTTCAGCCCATGAGCCATATGCCGCCGGATGATGAAAAAAACATCGACGACGCCATTCAGTTCGTCGAACAAGCCGCCGCACAGGGAGCTGAGTTCGTCGCATTCCCCGAATCCTATCCCGGCCCCTGGCGGATGCCTGCGGCATTCGACCCAAACGAAGCCATGATCGAGGCCGCCCAGCGGTGCGGAATTTACGTTCAATATGGAACGCTTGAGCCCATCGACAATGAGAGGCGCACCGCGCACAATCTGCTGATGCTGGCCCGGCCCGGCGGGGGCGCCCCCGGAAAGTACAGGAGGACCCATCCCCCGGGACCGTGGATTTACACCGGCGGGAAATATTGGGACTTCATGTATACGGCGGGGAACGAATATCCCGTTTTTGAGACATCTCAGGCCCAAGTCGGCTTGGCCATGTGCTCCGAGGTGTACATGCCGGAAGTCTCCCGCGCTCTTTCCATCCGGGGCGCTGAAATTATCTTTCTTCCCGCGGGCGTGGACAAAAACAAGCTTTGGGCCACGTGGCGCAACTTAATCTGGTCCCGGGCCATTGAAAACCTCGCCGTTGTCGTCACCACCCAAAACCTCTTCGATAAGAGCCAGCGGGGGCTCGCCATGGTGGCTACCCCGGAGGAGGTTGTCTTCGAGAGTACGCGGGAGGGCATGTTCCTCGTAGACGTCGATCTCGACCGGGTACGAGACCTCAGAGCACAGAAGGATGAAGTGGGTTCGTCCATGGAAAATGGGGCCAAGGCCGGAGTACTCAGCCAATGGCAACGGCCCGATATGTACGATAAATTTCTTCCCCGGGAAGGGGTGAACGGCTGATCAGCCGGCTCGATCCAACCGCTCCCCCTCGAGGCTCCCAAGCCAGGGAGTTTTTATGTCAGGGACGTTTCATGCAGCGCAGTAACTTTTGGATTCTTTATGGACACCTTGTCTTTGCCTGCCTCTTCGTCGGCGGGATGACTGTTTTTTCGCTCCTCGTGAGGAGCCTGAAAAGCCATAACAAGAGTTTTGGACTCTCGGCTTTGGTTTTGGGGTTTACCCTATAAAGCCTTATTTACCGTATAGATGATTCGGAACGGCTCTTCCGAAAAGAAACCGCAGCCTTTATTATAATCTTATTGGCGGATTCGTTCAGATCCAGCCGCCGTCAGGGGCTTCGCCCCGGCGGCACGGGATAAAGATAGCGGAGATGGGAATGAAGACCGAAGGCGGGGGCATTTACCGGGAGTTTATGGAACATCGAATTGCGCGGATCACGGAGGCCTGCACTGCCTGCGGCAAGTGCTTTGAGGTGTGCCCGATGACCGTCTATGGCGATTTCGAGGGAGCGGACCCCGAGGGCGTGACCCGGGGTGTCGTCGATATCATCAACGGGAGGCCCCACTCACCGGAGGCGGAGCAGTGGGTGGAGATGTGCCAGAAAAGCGGCGTGTGCATCGAGGCTTGCCCGGAGGATGTAAATCCCAGGGAGATGATCTCCTACGCCAAGATCAAACTTAAAAACGCGGGGGAGGGCGCCGAAAAAACCAAGGAAAACAGCCGGGAGTATTTCCAGCTCCTGAGCCGGACGATCCGTCTCATGGCCGGCCTCCAGGTCGAGCCCGACCTCTTCAAGCATCTCGTCTCGATCCGCGGGAAAAAGAGGGAAAAGGCGGACGCGGTATTTTACTTTGGCTGCAACATACTTCAGACGCCTCATATCCTTCTGTCGTGCATGGACGTTTTCGATCGGATGGAACTCGACTATGAGGTGGCGGGGGGAATGGCCCATTGCTGCGGTATCAACCACATCCGGCGCGGAGACGTGGAGGGGGGCGCGGCGATGGGCAGGCGCTCGCTCGATCTTTTTAAATCCTACGAGCCTGAGCGGGTCATCACCTTCTGTCCCACCTGCCAGATGCAGTACACCGAGTACGTCAACCTTTATACGGGTCCGGAGGAGAACTCTCTGTCCTTCGTTCATATTTCCCGGTATCTTGTCGAGAATATCGAAAAGCTCAAATCGCTCTTCGTTCATCCCGTAGAAAAGCGCGTCGCACTGCACCTGCACGGCGGGCTGGACGGGGTGGAGGAAAATGTGCGGGCTGTCTTAAAGAGCGTGCCGGGGCTCGAGTTCGTCGAAATCGACCAGCATTCCGACCACGGGTACCAGTGTCCGACGCTGGTGATTCCGGAGGCGAGAGAAGCCCTTCGGGAAAAGCTATTCGCCTCGACCGAGGCTGCCGGTGCCGACTCGCTGGTGACGATCTATCATGGCTGCCACCGGGGGCTTTGCGGGGAGGAGCGGTATCACCCCTTCGAAATTGAGAACTTCATGACCATCCTCGGCCAGGCGATGGGTTTCGAATACCCGGACCGCACCAAGAACTTCAAGCTTTATGATGACATGGACCGCGTGCTTGCCGAGGCGGGTGACCTTCTCCGCGCGAACGGCATTGACCCCGACAAGGCCCGGGACCAGCTTCAGAAAGCCGTTTACCCCTGAACCGGCGGGACACCCGCGCCCGGGCGCACCGCCCCGCGGGGAAAAGAAGCGGAGTGGAAGCAGGTAGAAGTTACTATTCATCCCTTTCTTACAAGTCTCGACATAATTGGCGATATATAAATAACTGTAACCTCTGTCCCGCTGTCCGTTCGCTCTTCATGATCTCACCCCACATGCGCTGTGCTCCGCAAAAACTCCATCCATCCTCACGCCGCAAGGGGGATGAGGCAAAATTCATGGTGAAG
>JAPYQX010000362.1 GCA_029937135.1 Nitrospinota bacterium | reverse complement strand
GTTAAGGACGAGCAATCATGGCTGAACCGCGCGCCGCACTCAATGAGCTGGAAAACAGGGAAGAGTTCATCCGCAGGCACATCGGGCCGAACGAGACCGAAATCGGGGAAATGCTCGGGGCGCTGGACCTCTCCTCGCTCGATGAGCTCATCGAACGGACGGTGCCGGCCTCCATCGTTTCGGACTCGCCGCTCGGCATCGGCGATAGCCACACAGAACAGGAAGTCCTGGCCCGTTTGAAAGGCCTCGCCTCGAAGAACCGGGTATTCCGCTCGATGATCGGCATGGGCTATTCGGACTGTCACACCCCCACCGTCATCCTCCGCAATATTCTCGAGAATCCCGGCTGGTACACGGCCTACACCCCCTACCAGCCCGAAATCTCCCAGGGCCGGCTCGAGGCCCTCCTCAACTTTCAGACCATGGTGATGGACCTCACCGGGATGGAGATGACGAACGCCTCCCTGCTCGACGAGGCGACCGCCGCCGCCGAGGCGATGGCGATGTGCTATTCGATCAGCAAGCTCGAGGGCTCAAGGCTTTTCGTCTCCCGCGATTGCCACCCGCAGACGATCGAGGTGATGGGCACCCGGGCGGCGCCGATGGGCATCGAGGTCGCGGTCGGCAACCATCTCGATAACCCCTTCGATGGCGATCCCTTCGCCCTGATGCTCCAGTACCCGGCTTCCTCGGGCGAGGTCCACGACTACGCCGCGCTCATCGAGGAAGCCCATCAACGGGGCGCGCTCGTCATCGTCGCCGCCGACTTGCTCAGTCTTACGCTTCTCAAGCCGCCCGGCGAGTTCGGGGCGGATGTCGTTGTCGGCAACACGCAGCGGTTTGGGGTGCCCATGGGCCTGGGCGGACCGCACGCCGCCTACCTGGCGACGCGGGAGAGCTACAAGCGCTCGATGCCGGGCCGGTTGGTGGGTGTCTCGGTGGACGCCGCCGGGGCCCCGTCCCTCCGCCTCGCCCTCCAGACGCGCGAGCAGCACATCCGCCGGGAGCGGGCGACGAGCAATATCTGCACCTCACAGGTCCTCCTCGCTGTCATGGCGGGCATGTATGCCGTCTACCACGGCCCTGAGGGGCTCAGGCGAATTGGCGAGCGGATCCACCGCCTGACAGCGGCGCTGGCCGCAGGGCTCGGGCGGCTCGGCTGCGAGGTCGAGACCGGCGTCTTCTTCGACACCATCACGGTAAAGGCGCCGGGCGGCGCCGAAGGCGTCATCAAACGGGCCGAGGAGCGGCGGATCAATCTCCGGCCCGTGGACAAAGAGCGCGTGGGAATTTCCCTCGACGAGACCACCCGGCGCGAGGAGGTCGAGGCGCTTTGGGAGGTTTTCGCGGACGGCGCGGGGGTTGAGTTTGAAATCAGCGAAATAGACGCCGGGGCAGGAGAGTGCATACCGCCCGGCCTCAGACGGACCTCGGCTTATCTCACTCATCCCGTATTCAGCGCCTATCATCCCGAGCACGAGATGCTGCGCTATCTTTTCCGGCTTCAGGAAAAAGACATCTCCCTGACGCGATCGATGATTCCGCTCGGCTCGTGCACGATGAAACTCAACGCCACGACCGAGATGATCCCGATCAGCTGGCCCGAGTTCGCCGGCATTCACCCCTTCGCCCCCGCCGGCCAGACAGAGGGATACCGCCTGATGATGGAAGAGCTCAAGGGGATGCTCGCCGACATCAGCGGCTTCGCGGGCGTCTCGCTACAGCCCAACTCGGGCGCCCAGGGCGAGTACACGGGCCTGCTCACGATTCGTGCGTATCACGAGAGCCGGGGCGAGGGGCACCGGAATGTCTGCCTGATTCCCAGCTCGGCCCACGGAACGAATCCGGCCAGCGCCTCGATGCTCGGCTGGCGGATCGTCGTCGTCGCCTGCGACAAGGACGGCAACGTGGATCTCGCCGATTTGAGATCGAAGGCCGCCGAGCACTCCGCCAACCTCGCCTCGCTGATGATCACCTATCCCTCGACCCACGGTGTCTTCGAGGAGGCCGTTTCCGAGATCTGTGGCGTTATCCACGAGAGCGGGGGGCAGGTCTACATGGACGGGGCCAACCTCAACGCCCTGGTGGGCATCTGCCGGCCGGGCGAGTTCGGCCCCGATGTCATCCACATCAACTTGCATAAAACCTTCTCGATCCCGCACGGCGGGGGTGGCCCCGGCGCGGGCCCCATCTGCGTGGCGAGCCAGCTCGCGCCCTTCCTGCCGGCCCACTCGGTCGTCTCAGGCTCGGGCCCCGGGACCGGCGTCAGCGCCGTTTCGGCGGCTCCCTGGGGGAACGCCGGGGTGCTCCCGATCTCGTGGTGCTATATCTCGATGATGGGGGCCAAGGGGCTCGTCGAGGCAACCCGGGTGGCGATCCTCAACGCCAACTACGTCGCCCGCCGCCTCCAGGCCCACTACGAGGTTCTCTACACGGGCCGGAACGGAATGGTGGCCCATGAGTGCATCATCGATCTCAGGCCCTTCAAGGAGGGAACCGGGGTTTCCGCCGAGGATGTGGCCAAGCGGCTCATGGATTTTGGATATCACGCGCCGACCATGTCGTTTCCGGTGGTGGGGACGCTCATGATCGAGCCCACCGAGAGTGAATCAAAAGAGGAGTTGGACAGGTTTTGCGACGCGATGCTCGCCATTCGTGAGGAGATTCGCGAAATTGAGCAGGGGCGGGCCGGAACGGAGGACAACGTCCTGAAAAACGCCCCCCACACGATGGGCGATATCGTCGCGGAGGACTGGACCCACCCCTATACCAGGGGAAAAGCCGTCTTCCCGCTTCCCTGGGTCGCCCGGAACAAATATTGGCCCCCCGTCAAGCGAATCGACAACCCTTACGGGGACAAGAACCTGATCTGCTCCTGCCAGCCGCTTGAAAGCTACGCCTAGCGGGCGGTCTTGGGGGCCTCCTGGATGAATTCCCATCCGGCGAAACTGAAATCCGCCCGATTTCTCGACTGTGGACCTGCGCGCGGCGCCTGGAACATGGCTGTCGATGACGT
>JAPYQX010000361.1 GCA_029937135.1 Nitrospinota bacterium | reverse complement strand
GCGGTGGACCTCGGCCAGATCGGTCAGGCCGTCGCCGTCGCTGTCCACGCATTTCCGGGATTTCAGTTTTTCGCCCGAAGAGGTCAGCGCGCGCCGCGCCCGCAGGATGAACCGGGTCATCTGCGCCATCCCCGAGTTTTTCCGCTCCTCGATAGCCTGGTAAACGGCGAACCGGGCCACCGTGAAGCGGAGGGGGGCGCAGAGTTCGACCTCGCCTTTTGCGTCCAGGGCGTCGAAGTCCCGGACCATGAGGTCGAATTCTTTTTGAATGGATTCTTGCAGGGATTTCGAGGCGGCGGGGCTGACCCCGATATTAAATCCGTACTCGGCGCATCCTCCGGCCGCGGCGGCCAGCATTATCACCGCGAGCGCCGGAAGGAAGCGTTGATATCGAGTTTTCAACATCGAAGCGAATCCTCGGCCATTCGTCCCGGGCGGGCGGGACCCGCCGTTTTTTTTAAATAGCTCGCGCCGCAAGTTGATGTAGCTTAAATGAAAGACCCGGGAATTGCCCGCGCGAAACACGGCAGGCGAAAACAAAGCAGGCGGGATCATGGCTGGCGAAAAATGGTTGGCGAATAAATGGCCCGGGCCGTTCAGCAGGCCCGTGGACTTGAGCGCACCGTCTGCCTGATCGGCGCGGTTTTGGAGTAGTGGTTTCGGAGTGAATGTGGGCGATCCGCCGATTTTTCGGCCATATCGGGAGCGGATGGTGGAGATTGGGAGTGGGTGGTAGAGTCTTTTCCGTTCCCGGCGAAAACCGGTACTCCCTGTCCAGTATTAGAAAAGCTCCCCGGCGAGTGGCGGTCTCCGGGCCGGAGCGGGGATTTTTTCCAGGGTTTTCGCGAAGGTTTTTGTGAAGATTCTCGCGTAGATTAGCCGCATTATCGAGACGCTTTCTTGAAAGGGGTCCAGCCTATGGCCACGCACGAACTGTACACCACTCCCGAAACAGTCCAGTGGGGCTACTACGACTCCTCGACCAAACCCGTGATGACTATCGCCTCGGGCGATACCCTCATCGTTCACACCGAATCGTGCCGGGCCGATCTGCTCGACGAGCTTGGGGACCGGGCCTCGAAGGAGGTCCGCGATATCCTCTCCACCGTGAAAAAAGGGGAGGGCGCCCATATCATGACCGGCCCGGTGGCCATCGAGGGCGCCCGGCCCGGTGATGTGCTCGAAATCCGCATCAAGTACGTTCAGCCCCGCTACGACTGGGGTTATAACGGGTTTCGCCCGTTGGGGGGCGGACTGCCCGAGGATTTTCCCTATATGCGGGTGGTCGTCGTGGAAGTGGACGCCGAGGCGGGGACGGGCGACTGGGGCGCCGGGGTAAAGGTCCCGCTTGCCCCGTTTTTCGGAAATTTCGGCGTCGCCCCCCCTCCGGCGATGGGCCGGGTTTCGAGCGCCCCTCCGGGCGCATGGGGCGGCAATTTCGACAATAAAGAGTTCACGGCGGGCGCCACTGTCTATATCCCCGTATTCAACGAGGGCGCGCTTTTTTCGGTGGGCGACGGCCACGGCTGCCAGGGCGACGGCGAGGCGAACATCAACGGCATCGAAATGGGCTTGCACGGCACGTTCGAGATGATCGTCCGCAAGGATATGTCGCTCAAGGTTCCCCGCGCGGAGACGCCGACCCACTATATCCTCGGGGGATTCGACCCGATTCTCGACAACGCGGCGAAGATGGCCCTCAGGGAGACCATCGATTTCCTGGGCGAGTTGCGGGGGATGAGCCGCGACGACGCATACTCCCTTTGCAGTCTCGCCGTGGACCTTCATGTGACGCAGATCGTAAACGGCTACAAGGGTGTCCACGCCATGGTGCCCAAGTCGCTATTCGAGTAGCGGATCGGAAAGTAGCCGGCGGAAAGGATACCCGGATTGGCCACCCATGAGCTCATCGCATCGCCCGATACCGTTCATTGGGGCTACTACGACACCGCGCTGCCCCCGATTCTCACGATTGCCTCGGGTGATCGCCTGAGTGTCCACACCGAGTCGGGGTTCATGGACGCCCTCGAAAAGGTCCGCTCCCGCGCCTCGAAGGAACTCCTCGCGATTGTCGAGAACTGCGTGAAGGGCGAGGGGGGGCACATGCTCATCGGCCCGGTCGCTGTCGAGGGAGCGCGGCCCGGAGACGTTCTTGAGGTGCGCTTCATCGACGCCCGGCCCCGTTACGACTGGGGGGTGAATGTCTTCCGGCCGCTCCGGGGCGGTCTGCCCGAGGATTTTCCCTACCATCATTCCGTCGTGGTGGAGATCGACGCCGAGGCGGGCACGGCGGACTGGGGCGCGGGGGTGAAGGTGCCCCTCGATCCGTTTTTCGGAAACTTCGGCGTCGCCCCGCCGCCCGCGATGGGTAGAGTCGCCTCGGCGCCGCCGGGTATCTGGGGGGGCAACCTCGATAACAAGGAGCTCAGGCCCGGGGCGGTTGTTTACTTTCCGGTGTTCAACGAGGGCGCGATGTTTTCCATCGGCGACGGGCACGGCTGCCAGGGCGACGGGGAGTCCTGCACCTCGGCCCTTGAGACCGCCCTTTCGGGTACGGTGGAGCTTCGCCTTCGGAAGGACATGAAGCTCACGCACCCCCGGGCGGAAACCGGGACCCATCATATACTCATGGGCTTTGACCCTCTGATCGACAACGCGGCGAGGATGGCCTTGAGGGAGACGATTGATTTTCTCGGCGAGACGAGGGGGATGAGCCGCGAGGACGCCTATACGTTGTGCAGTCTTGCCGTGGACCTCCGCGTCACACAGATCGTCAACGGGGTGAAGGGGGTGCACGCCATGCTGCCCAAGGCGGTATTGACATAGCGATTCGAGAGGAGAGAGAGGATGGCTCTAATTCCCCGCGGTCAACTGCCGGGCTATGTACCCGGAACGCCGGAGGCGCTCGACGCCGTTGCCGCCGCGCCTGAAAATCACTCCGTTGTTTTCGAGAATGAGCGGGTGCGCGTGTTGAGGGTATTGGTGCGCGCGGGCGAGGTCGAAAAAAAACACACCCACAGGTG
>JAPYQX010000360.1 GCA_029937135.1 Nitrospinota bacterium | reverse complement strand
CAGAAGGCTTTTCCGGCGCGCCTTGAGGGAACTTGTCTCCCTCTTTTCGATACTGGCGGGGTATCTGTCCTCTTTTCAGTTTGGCCCCGCGCTGGGGGCCGCCCTGCGCCCCTGGGTGGGTGGCTCCTCGATTGTCAGAAGCGCGGCTTTCACGGCGATTTTCGTGATCGTATGACTGGGAGTGAGTCTGTCGGGGAAAATTCTCTTGCGGCTCATGGGAAAAAAAACAGGGAGGGTACGCCAACCGCATCGGCGGCGGCATTATCGGGTTGGGGAAGGGATTTTTCGCCATCGCGGCGGTTTACGCCGTACTCCTGAGCCTCGCACCCTCGTTTATCCCACAAGCTGTGGAGAATGAGCGAGTGATGCCGTTCGTTCGCCGTGCCGGGCGGTTCGTCCAGCGGATTTCGGCCCTGGAACTGAGCGAGCAGGTCGATTTGATCAAGGGGGCGATTATTCCATCGAGCAGTTTCTCAACCTCCGAAATCGTCAAGGACTGAAAAAGCGCTATCGATGCATCCGTAGTTCAATCGGCTGTGTTTTGAGATAGACCTGAAAAACCGGAATAGGCGGGTGCGTGGTTAGTCTTCGGTCGTTGCTTCGGGAAGCGCGGCCGGTTCGGTTTTTTCCGCTCCGTTTTCCCCTTCGCCTTCAACCGTTTCGGCGAGTTGGGCCGTTTCGGAAGTTGAACCCTCCGGCCCGGTCTCGTCAGATTTCTTTTTCGGAGAGTGAAGCGTGGAAAGACGAACGACGACGTTCGAGACGGCGAAAGTAAACCTCAGGATCAGGTAGATGATGCCCACCTGAACCATGATTGGGAGCGTGGCGGCCATGAATGTTTGAAATTCCCTAAATATGAACACGTTTTTTTCTCACGTTCTTTGAGCTCGGTTTTTTTCGGCCTCTGGTCCGGACGTATAATTTTCTCGCTTCATCGCCCACAAGATATCGCCTGTGGCCCATACTCTCAAGTCCTTTTTCTCTAAAGGGCGTTTTTTGCCATCCAGCACCGCCGGTCGTGTTTCAAGGGAATCTTGCCCACGCTCTCAAAATAGCTTTCGGCGATTTTGGGCCCCATGAACCTGAATTCCACCCGGAATATACGGCGGAGTTCCTCAAGATTGGCGGGAAGTGAATTAATGTAACGGGAAAAACCGCCATGTTCTTTCGAGAGGACAAGTAAGCGCCGGGCGTTTTCAATGGTCGCCTCTATCTTTCCCCGGTGGCGGACAATTTCGGCATCCCCCAGCAAGCGGCGAATATCCTTTTCGGTAAAGACGGCCACCTTGCGCGGTGAGAATCGGGCGAACGCCTTCCGGAAGGCCGTCCGTTTATACAGGATGGTCCGCCAGGAGAGGCCGGCCTGAAATACCTCGAGCGAAAGCCGCTCGAGATGGGCAGCATCGGTTTTCACGGGGACTCCCCATTCCTCATCATGGTATTTCACCAGCAACGGGTCCGTTCCGGTCCAGGCGCAACGCGGAAGCTCCCCTCGGGCGGGATTGGTTTTAGGCGTCATCGCGCGGTCCGGTCAGAGGAATCGGATGCGAGGATAGAATCATACGGCGGCGGTTTGTTGATTTTCGGGTCCATCCCGGCCTAGAGATTGTCCAGGATTTTTCTGGATCGACCCTTCTCGAGGGTTTCCTTGAAGGAGTCCCCCAGGTCGAGACCCATTTGCTGGGCGCGCTTTTGGGCCCAGAGCCCGATATTGCGGTCGTCCTTGTAGAAGGTATCGCTCCGGGCGTCGGATGGGTTGAATTCGTCAAGACGCTGGCCCTCGGTTTTGTGCGCGGCGAACCGCGACATGACCTTGCGTATTTTCTTCCCGCCGCAGCTTCGGCAGGCGATTTTCCGGCGGTCCGAGGGCTTCATCACCAGATGGCCCGAAATAAAACCGCAATCCTTGCACTCGTATTCGAAAATCGGCATTTACTCTTTCTCCATCAGTGCGCCTAATCGGCGCATTCGCTCGCAAAAGTCGGGAAAGGTTATCGCCATTGCCTCGGCCGTATCGACCTCCACCCCCAGGGGAGCGGCGAGCCCGGCGATGGCGGCGGCCATGACCACCCGGTGGTCGCCGAAACCATGGGCCTTGCCGCCCTTGAGGCCTCCTCCCCGGACAATGATTCCGTCCGGAAGTTCGGTGGCCGAGCCGCCCAATAATTCTATGACTTCCCGCATGGCGGCGATTCGGTCGGTTTCTTTTATCCGCGCCTGGGGAACATTAACGAGCCGGGTTTCTCCATCGGCGAAGGCGCCCAGAATGGCCATGACCGGCAGGAGATCGGGTGTGGAATTCAGGTCGAATTCACCGCCTTTGAGAGATCCCCTCCGGATACGAATCGAGCCGTTTTCTTCGCTCACTTCAGCGCCCATCTCGGCCACCATGCCGAGGATGACCTTGTCTCCCTGCGGGTCGTCCATATCGAGGCCTTCGAGGAGAACATCCCCGCCGGGAAGGGCTCCGGCGGCGACCATGAAAGCGGCCGAACTGAAGTCGGCGGGAACTTCCATATCGAAAGAGGAAAGCGCCTGATTACCCGGCACGTGAAAGCGCTCGTAGCCTTCCCGTTCAAAGGAGAGTCCCAGCTTCTCGAGCCACCAGAGGGTCATGTCCACATAGGGGCGCTCGTTGAGGCCGATGGGCTCGATGATAGAGTCTCCCTCGCCAAACGGGGCGTTCAGGATGAGGCTGGATGTATATTGACTCGTGGAGCCGTCCACTTGCGTCTCTCCGCCCAGCCAGGGTCCGGAGACCTTGGCTGGGAGTCTCCCGTCGCCGTTTTCTGAAATAGCCCTCGCCCCCAGGCCCGAAAGAGCGTCGAGCAGAGGGCCCATCGGGCGGCGGCGGGTCTGCGCATCGCCATCGAATCGCGCTTCTCCCTCGGACAAAAGGGCGGCGGTTCCCAGCGCCATCCGGCAGGTCGTACCGGAATTTCCGACATCGATTTTCCGGATCGGCGGCGAGGGGAGACCGCCGAAGCCCTCCACTCTCCATTCCCCCTCTTCTTTCGTTATCTCGGCGCCC
>JAPYQX010000024.1 GCA_029937135.1 Nitrospinota bacterium | reverse complement strand
CCTCGCCGCCGTGGCCGGCTCCCTGCTCATCCTCGGCGCCGTCTTCTTCATGCTCTCGAATTTCATCGCGCCCTCTGAGGACAGGACCTCGCCCGCTACCTCCGAGCCACGCGCCGTCTATGCCATCGCCTGCGCCCGGTGCCATGGCGAGACGGGCGCGGGCCGGGGCGGCAACCCGCGCCTCAGGGGCCGGGCCCTTCCGGCCGGCCATGTCGCCGAGCGCATCCGGAAAGGGCGTCGCGCGATGCCGCGCTTTCCCAACATAAGGGGCGAGACCCTCTCGAATCTGGCGGCCTACGTCAGCGTCTGGAAGTAGGCCGCTTCCAGCAGGGGGGCCCCCTGCGGGGGAGGCGTGATTTCCAGTCGCGGGTGTTCCTTGAGCGGAATGCCGCCTCCGGCGGCGGGTGGTCTTGCAGGTGAGCGATACCCGGAGGCCATGGTTCTTTCGTTTCAGGTGCTGGAGGCCGGTAGCCCAGTGAACTGTGCGGCATGATTCGGTTGTAGACATGCCTCCAGCGCTCCACCAGGATCTTCGCCTCATCCAGCGTGTAGAATATATCCCGATTCAAAAGCTCGTCCCGCATCTCTGCTCTGAAACCTCAATCCTCTTGCAGGCCGCAGGGACGCTCTGGCCCTGGGAAAGCAGCACTTCGGCTTCTCTCAGCTTGGATATGATCTGCTCAGGTGTATGACGCTTCTTGCTTATGCATATCCCCCCAGATTGGGCGGTCACACCGAAAGAGTATCGAAAATCCTCCCATTCAGCATGGACCGGTTTTGGGGGGGCAGGTCAATCCCAGCATGCAAAAGGCGTTTCGTCAACGATAAATTTTACGTATTGCATGAAATTAATACCTTATGGGTGTGCCTCGAAAAAAAATATTATTGTTTTGTAATGTTAGGTATATGCCAGCGATGGTAAGTATTAACGCCAATATATAAAAGAAAAACTGATGTTCGTTGTAAAATAATTTGATTTTTTCCGTCCAGTTGTCGGGACGTTTTTTGAGGAGGAGTGCTTTTTTAACTTTTAGCTGACCATCAATAAATCGTTCCATTGAAGCAATTTTTGAATTCGCATCTTTTGGGGTGACTTTTTCGGGAAACCCCTCACCCTGTAAGTTACGGTCTATCTGGACCATTCGTCTATAGACTTTAATAGTCATTATTTTGTAGAGTCCAACCGCTTCTTCGAGGTGGGGGGTAGGGTCAAGGCTTCCTTGTAGGCAATCTTCAGCGATTGTATCGAGAATATTGATTATGCCGTCCTCAAGAAAAGGTTCGATGAATCTTGTCCAAAATACCTGCTCCGGCGACCCAGAAAATTTGATTCCAGAATAAGAAATCTGTCTTCCGTCAAGTCTTGTTATTTTTAAGCCGGTTGAGGTGAGAAGGAATGCCCAAGGAATAATTTTCTTTGTTTCGAGTGATTCATGTAAGTCGGAAATAAGTTTCTGGGTTTTGGGATATAGGTCGGTCCTTTCGCCTGTGAGCTGGAGAATTATATCATCCATATGAAAGCCTTATGAAAAGTTTCAACCAACCAAAAAAACCCCGACCCTATCGGGCCGGGGTTTTGAAATCCCTACTTCACCTACACCTTAATGCTAATGCCCGTTCGCCTCGGCGCCAACCGGGGCTTCGGTCAACCCGCAGAAGAACTCGTAGTCGATGAGCTCGGTGATCGTCGGGTTGTCGCCACACACCGGGCAAGAGGGATCGCGCCGGGCCTTTAACACCCGGAACTGGCTCTTGAGGGAATCGTACATCAGGAGCTTGCCCACGAGGGGCTCGCCGAAGCCGACGATGAGCTTGGCGACCTCGGTGGCCTGGATGGAGCCCATGGTGCCGCAGAGGGCGCCGAGGACGCCCGCGTCCGCGCACGAGGGGACCATGCCGGGGGGCGGCGGCTCGGGATACAGGCACCGGTAGCAGGGTCCGCCGTTCCCTGGGTCGAAGACGGTGGCCTGGCCTTCAAACTTGAAGATCGACGCATCGACAATCGGCTTGCCGAGAAATACGCAGGCGTCGTTCACGAGATAGCGGGTCGGGAAGTTGTCGGCCCCGTTCACGATGATGTCGTAGTCTTTCAGGATTTCGAGGGCGTTCGTGCGGTCGAGGCGCTCCTCGATGGTGATGACGTTCACATCGGGATTCAGCGCGGTGAGGGTGGCCTTGGCGCTCTCGACTTTCGAGGTGCCGACGCGGTCGTTGTTGTGAATGATCTGGCGCTGAAGGTTGCTCATGTCCACCACGTCCATGTCGATGATGCCGATGGTGCCAACGCCCATGGCGGTGAGGTAGAGGCCGGTCGGGGAGCCGAGGCCGCCCGCGCCGATCAGGAGGACCTTGGCGTCCAGCAGTTTGGCCTGGCCCTTCTCGCCGATTTGGGAGAGGAGGAAATGCCGCGAGTAGCGCTCGAGCTGCTCGGAGGACATTTGTTTATCGACGGTGACGGTGTGGCCCAGGTCTTTCCACTTGGAGTAGCCGCCCGACATGGATTTTACGTCGTCGTAGCCCATGGTCTTCATCACCTGGGCGGCGAGCAGGGAGCGGACCCCGCCGGCGCAGTACGCGATGATCGGGGTGGCGCGCTCGGGGACGACCTGCTCGATCTTGAGCTCGAGGAAACCCCGCGACACATGGGCGGCGCCGGGGATATAGCCGCCCCGGTACTCGTCGGGCTCGCGCACGTCGATCAGGGCGAACTCGTTGCCCGAGCTTTGAAGCGCGGCGACTTCGTCGGGTGTTATTTCGGTGATTTCCTGCCGGGCGGCATCTAGCAGGTCGCGTCCGGTGGTTGGCATGCTTTGGTCTCCTGGGACTCGTGTTAAAAAAACCGTTAGTGATTAAAACCGTTAAAGGGTGTCGGCCGGGCCCCTTGAGGCAGGCCCCCGGTCCGTGTGTCAGAAGGGGGGCGGGCTACCCGACCGGATGTCCGCTTTCCCGCCAGGCGTGGTAGCCGCCCTTCATCGAGAAAACGTTTTCGTAGCCAAGCTCTTGAAGCGTTTTTCCCGCGAACAGGCTCCGCAGCCCGCCCGCGCAGTAGAGCACGACCCGGGCCCCGGTATCGGGGACAAGATCGTGAATCTGCATTTCGAGGGTGCCTCGGCTGGCGTGAACCGAGCCGGGGATCGCCCCCATGATCAGCTCCTCGGTGTCCCGCACATCGATGAGGTGGACCAGATCGCCGCTGTCGAGGAGGGTGTTCACCTCGTCGGGGTCAATCTCGGGCACCCTCGCACGAGCCTCTTCGAGTAGCTTTTTAAGAAATTCTGGCATTTTCTCGCTCTTAATGAAAGCGTTTGATGGATGATGGTCCCGGGGGGCCATCCGCGCGCCGGGGGCGAACCCATGAAGCGGGGGGCGCTATTCCGGAATTCAGGAGGCAATCTATATTGTTTTTATCAGGAATGGCAAGTAATAAAGAAGTCCGGCGTCGGAAATTTTAGCGAAATAACGCATGAAATTAATAAAGTATTGATAAATATAAAGTTACGAATCGAAATCAAAATTTTCGCCGGAGGGGGGCGGCCCCCCAGGAGGGGTGCCCTACTTGCTCAGGCCCGCGCCCGCCTCGAAGTATTCGACGATGGCGTTCTGGTCGGCATCCCCGTGGCCCAGCGCCGCCGCGCCCAGGTAAACCTGCCGCGCTAACGAGCACAGGGGGGTGGGCACCTTCGTCTCCTCGGCCATGGCGGCGATCATCCGCAGGTCCTTGAGCATGAGGTTGACGGTAAAGGTGGGGGTGTAATCCTTGGCGATCATCGGGCTGCCTTTATAGTCAAGAATCTTGGGGATGACGCTGGCCTTGAGGAACGCCATCATCGCCACGGGATCGAGCCCGGCCTTGGCGCCCAGGGTAGTGGCTTCGGCAATGGCCGAGATGTGCACGGCGAAGATGTGGTTGGTGACGAGCTTCATCTGGAGGCCCGCGCCGTTTGGGCCGAAGTGGTGGACGCCCTCCCCGATGGCCTCGAGAATGTCGGCGTGCTCGTCCAGGGCGGTCTTGTCGCCGCCGGCGATGAGGGCCAGGGTTCCTGCCTTGGCATGGGGGATGCTGCCGCTCACCGGGGTGTCGAGGAAGCGGATGCCGCGCTTTAGGGCCTCGGCGGCGATTCTCTGGCTACCCTCGACCGTGATGGTGGAAAAGTCGAAGCAGACGGCTCCTTCGGGCGCGGCCGCGAGAGCGCCCTTTTCGCCCAGATAGGCCTCCTCGGCGTGCCGGGTTTCGGGAACCGAGCTGCAGATGACCCGGGCTCCGCTGGCCGCCTCGGCGGGGGAGGCGAATGTCCGTATGCCCTGCTCCTCGGCGCGCTCTCTCGCGGCGGGCGAGGGGTCGAATCCCCGGACCTCGAACCCGGCCTTGAGCAGATTCGCCGCCATGGCGCCTCCCATATTCCCCAATCCCAAATAAGCCACTTTCTTTGCCATGTATCGAATCTCCCCAGACCTTGAAATTTTAGTGTTTCAAAAATTTTTAGCGGCCTCGACCTCGGTCTCGATTACAGCCCTGATTTCAGCCCCGGCGCTTGGGTTTTTCTCCGGCGGCGTTCAGGTAGCCCTCGAAAACGGCATTGAAATCGGCCTGGCCCAGACCCAGGGCGATTGCCGCGACGTATTGCTGGCGGGCGGCGACGCCGAGCGGAACGGGAACGCCGAGGTCGTTCGCCTCCTCGACACTCAGCCCGAGGTCTTTTTTACTCAGCTCGACCGGGGCGATGACATTCGAGTAATCGCGGGCGGCCATATCCGGCCCCTTGTAGAAAAGAAGCTGGGAGAGGGCGCTTTCCTGAAGGAATTTCACCATATTGCCGGCTTTCAGCCCCGCCTTCATCCCGAAGGCGAGCCCTTCGGCGATACCGGCGTGGTGGATGTTGAGTATGTGATTCGTTACGAGCTTCATGATCAGGCCGGTGCCCGAGGGCCCCATGTAGGTGATCGATTTGCTGAAAGCCTCGAGAACGCCCCGGTGCTTTTCCAGGGCCTTCCGGTCACCGCCCACGATGGCGGCGACTTGTTTTTTCTCGAGGTGAGGGATGCTTCCGCTCACGGGGGTGTCGAGAAAAGCGACCCCTTTTTTCTTCCCGGCCGCGGCAATCTCGCGGGCCAGCTCGACGGAGCTGGTCGAGAGTTCGAATACCACCGCTCCGCGCCGGATCGCTTTGAGCGCTCCGCCCGATCCCAGGTAAACATCGCGCACGACAGCGGGGGTCGGGAGCGAGCTGCACACGATGCCGGCGCCTTTTACGGCGGCGGCGGGGGTTTTCGCCGTTTTCGCTCCGTGTTTTCGGGCCGCCGCCATCGCCTTTGGCATGGGGTCGTAGCCCGTAACGGAATAGCCCGCTTCGAGGAGATGCTTCGTCATCAAGCCCCCCATTTTACCAAGGCCGAGAAATGCCACCTTTTCTGCCATGTTTCCAACCCCCCTTTCGGATAATCCGGCACGAATTTTGGTATGAAAATTCCGGGCAAGCGAAAAATACGATCTCGTTGCGGTTCAATTTATCCGAATATAGCACGAGAAAATACCGGCGCCGGAGCCCCCTGATTTTTGTCTAGGTGGTCCTTCCGGCCCGTACGAGCCGGATGAGAAACGGGATGGCGATGAGGGTGGTGATGATCGAGACGCCTCCGCCTGCGATGAAGGCCATTTTGTAGGCTTCCGCCGCGGGCGCTCCCGTTGAGAGCATGAACTGGACGATCCCGCCTCCGAGAAGAGGACCGGCGAAAAAGCCGAGCGAACCGGCCGAGTTGAAGGCCCCCATCGCGGCGGAGCGAATCTCGCTCCCCGCGAGGTCGGTCATGATGGCTAGGCTCGGCGAGAAATTCAGGGCGCTGATGACTCCGAGGAGGAGCATCGATGGAAAAAGCCAGTCAGTGGGAATCCAGCCGAGGAGGGACACGAAAATCGCGTAAAGCAAGGAAGCGGAAACGATAAGAATGCTTTTCGACCAGGTTCGGCAGAGTTTCCCGAATGGGTAGCAAAGCAGCCCGAAGGGAAACAGAAGGGTAGACATCAGGAAGCCGAATTGTTTGGGCGACCAGCCGGCCGTCTGGACCAGGTAGAGGTTGAACGAGGAGATCATGATCCCCACGAGAAGCCGGTCGGCGAAAGTGAACAGGCAGGGAATAAAGGTGGCGCTATCCTTGCGGACGATTCGAAAGAGTTCGGCCAGATTGCGCCCTCCCTTGGTGGGGAGGACTCGCCGATCATGCCGGAGGACCCACCCACTGACGAGGGCGCCAATCAGGCCAATCACAGCGGCGGCGACGAGGGGGCGGTGAATCCCGCCACTTGAAAGCGCGCCGCCCAATCCGGCGCCGGTGGCGACGGCGAAGATGATGGACCCCCCCACCGCGCCCATGATTCCGCCCGAGCGGGCCGGGTTCCGGTGGGCCAGGGTGAGCGCGGCTCCCATGACACCGGTCAGGGCCGCGATATGCGTGATGCCCTCAAGAAAGCGGATCGACATCAGGGCCGCGTAGCTGGGGGCCCATTCGATGCCGAGCAATAGAAGCGCATCCAGAACAAAAGCGATCACGACAATGGGCTGGCGCTTTCCGATCCGGTCGATGATCAGCCCCACGACCGGAGCGGCGAGAATAGCGCTAACCATGTTGATGGAGAGAAAGGCGTGGGCGGCGAAAGGCCCCACGGGGAAGCGATCCAGGACCAGCGGTTTCAGGATGGGGACGAGAAGCGTAACGGGGATGACCGCGAAAAATACGAGCAGACACAAAACGGGCAATGGCGGTTGATGGGGGCCTATTTTCGTCTGCTCGTCTGGTTCGCTCATCGAAAGCCGTAATTCGAAGTTTTCAGGCGATTTGAAGGACTTCGTTTTTGATTAAATATCCCCTTCTTTTCCGTATATTTTATGACGCGGCCGCCCCTCGAGGATTTCCGCTTTCCCCCAGTCGGTTACTTCCTTAAATCCGTCGCTTTGAATAAACGCCTTGAATGCGTCCTGTGAGTCCCACTCGGAAAGAATGGTGTATGAGTTTGGTTTCTTGACTTGATGATACAGGAGGCTTTGCAGATGGCCGGGGGAGCCATCGAGCGCCTGGGTCACCGCCTCGAATTTTTCCTCGAATTCCCCTTCTTTTCCTTTAATGACTTCGTAGTACATGCCTACCGTGATCATGGTATGCCCTCGGCTGATGTGAAATAATAATTAAACATCCTCATCCTTGAAGGCTATCAGGAAGTGGCGATAATCGAAAGATCCGGAGATGGTTTCGGGATGGCATCGAGGAGAGCGCGGGGATTGCGGCGGAAGAGGAGATGCATACTTGTCTATGAGGCGGATGGAAGGATAAGGTGAAAGGAATATTGTTTCATAAGGCCCGCCGGAGACATGTTTCTGATAAAACAATCCTTAAATGCTCGGGTGCATATTCCCCCTGTTTTCCCTTTCGCCGTTTACTTTTCCGTCCGCCGAGAATTTTTTCATTTCCCCCACATCATCACAGGGAGCATTTCGGTTTGAGCAGGCCGCTGCGGATTTTGATGGTCGTTGACAGTTACTTTCCGGACAGCCAGGGCGGAGCGGAGCGGATCGTGGACGGTTGGAGCCGGGAGATGGCTGGCAAGGGCCACGAGGTATGTGTGCTGGCGGGCCGGATTGGAGAGCCCCCTGGACCGGACGAGGAGAGGGGAGGCTACCGGATCATGAGATGGTCCTCGAGGAGGCGCTCGTTCGGGGACGGGTATCTATCGGCGATTTTCGCCTGCGGCAAGGCGGCCGGTAAACTCGCCGAAGAGTGGCGGCCGGACATCATTCACTGCCATCAGGGGCTCTCCGCCTATGCGGCGCTCCACGCGGGAATTCCGGCCCCCGCGGTTTGCACATTTCACAGCCCCTGGCGCGACGAGTTTTTCGAGGATGCGAGGGCGAGGGAGGAGACCTTCTCACCCGCCTTTCGCCCGCTCTACCGATTGGCGGCCCGCCTGAAAGCGGTCCGTATTCATCACATGGAGGGCGATTCTCTCATCCGGTGCCGGCGGGTCGCCGTCCTGAGCGAGTTCAGCCGTGATCGTCTTGCCGGGGTTCACGGAATTTTTCCCGGAGGAATCGAATTGCTGCGCGGGGGTATCGATCTGGACCGGTTCTCGCCTGCCCGGGGAGAGCAGCGGGAGAGCATCCGGCGCCAGCTGGGCTTCACCGGCCTGACTTTATTGACCGTGAGAAGGCTGGTGAGGCGGATGGGTATCGATCTTCTTCTCAAAGCGATGGTCCAAATCTGCTCCCGCGTGCCGAACGTCCGGCTCGTGGTGGTGGGAGCGGGTCCGGAGAGGGACGGGCTCGAGCGGATGGCGAGCGAACTGGGCGTCGGCCCCTCCGTTCGATTCGCCGGTTTTGTTCCGGACGGAGAATTGCCCGGCTACTACAGGGCGGCGGATCTTTTCATCCTGCCCACCCGCTCCCTTGAGGGATACGGAGTGTCCACTCTCGAGGCGCTCGCGTCGGGAACTCCTGTCGTCGGAACGCCCATCGGAGCCACGCCCGGCATTCTGGCTCCTCTCGAGGAGGGATTAATCGCCTCGGAAACCTCGCCCCGGGGAATTTCGAGGGCGGTTCTCCCCTGGCTCGTGTTCCCGTCGGCTCTGGCGGATTTGCGGCCCCGGTGCCGAAGCTACGCGGAAGAAAATTTCCGGTGGTCCGATGCGGGAGTTCTCCTCGAAAATTTCTATCGCCGCGTGATTTCGGATTCGAAGGGAATAGGGTAATCGCTCATGCGGGTCTTGATGATTTCCCATGCCTGCGCGGAGCCGATAAATCGCGGCAAGCTGAAAGCGCTCTCTCGCCGGTCGGGTCTGGAAATTTCCCTTTTGGTTCCTCGCCTCTGGAAGGAAGGGGAGCGAAGACTTGCAACCGATTCGGGGGATGGGGAGGGATTTCCGCTTTATACGGGGGCCGTGTTATTTCCGGGCCGGGTTGCGGGGCATGTTTACCGAAGCGGCCTGATTCAGGCCATAAAGAGCGCGCGCCCCGATATCATCCATCTGGAGGAAGAGCCGTGGAGCCTCGCGGCGGCGCAGCTCATCGCCCTTTTGCCCTGGTTCCGGCCCCGGCCCAGGTTTGTTTTGTTTTCCTTTGAGAATATGGATTTGGATCTTCCTTTTTTCCGCCGGCGCATTGAACGCAAATCTCTTGCCGTGGCCGTGGAGTTGATCGCGGGCGGAGAAACTGTCCGGGACCGTCTTCTCCTCCGGGGAGCTTCTCCCGAAAGAATCACAGTGATTCCCCAGTTCGGCCTCGATTCGGACCTCTTTCATCCACCCGCCGAGGGCGCTCGCTCCGGCGAATTCACGATTGGATTTATCGGCCGCCACGTCCATGAAAAAGGCATCGACATTCTCATCCGCGCCCTCGCGGATTTAAAGGGAAACTGGCGGGCCGTTCTCGTTGGAGACGGTCCCAGGCGAGCCGAGTTGGAGGCCCTCGCCCGGTCGCTGAACCTTGCCGGGCGGATCGAATTCCCGGGGTGGGTGGATCATTTTGAGATTCCCGGGCTGTTGAGGGAAATGGATGTCCTGGTCCTGCCGACCCGGAGCGTCGAGCGGTGGAAGGAGCAGTTTGGCCATGTCCTTATCGAGGCGATGAGTTCTGAAGTGGTCCCGGTGGGCTCCACATCGGGTGAAATTCCGAACGTCATCGGAAACGACGGATTTGTTTTCCCTGAAAACGATGTTAATTCTCTCACTAAAATTCTCGCGGAGCTTCAGGAGAACCCGGAACTGCGCCGGCGAATTTCAATTTCCGCAAGAGAAAGGGCCAGGAGCGAATTCGGCTGGGAGGTAATCGCCGGGAAGACGCACGCTGTCTATGAGCGCGCGTTCGCTACGAAAAGCGCGGGCGCTGGGGGGGCCGCTTCATGAACGGCATGGCGCAGGCCGCCAGAAATTCCGGCTGGGTTTTTATCGGCCGCGGCGCGGAGCGTTTAATTCGGATCGTTGTCGTTATTGTGCTGGCCCGGATTCTCGGGGTGCGCGGGTTCGGCGTCTATTCGTTCGTGTTCGCCTTCGCGGAGGTGTTCGCGATTTTTACGGATGTGGGCCTTCAGACGATTTTGGTCCGCGAGATAGCCCGTGATCGTGAATCGGCTCCCCGGCTCTTGGGCAGTGCCCTGGTTCTCAAGTTGTTCATGGCCGCCGCAAGCTGGGCCATGGCTTGCCTGGCCGCCATTTGGATAATTCCCGCGGGCGAGTCTCTCTGGTCGGCGCTCGCGGCCTCGTTTTTATTATTCGTCTCCTTCCGGGTGACATCGCTTCGATTGATTCTCGACGCCCCGTTCGAGGCCGGCTTGCGGATGGCCACGCCCCTCGGCATTGGGGTCATGAGTGAACTTGCCTCCGCGGCCTGCCTCATCGCGGCCGCCCTGGCGGGATGGCCCCTTCCGGCGCTCATCGCCGTTCAGCTCGGGGCGCTTGCTCCCGGCGGATTGTGGCTTGCCCGGTATTCCTTTCGCGAGGCCCGGCCCGTCATCCGGTTCGACCCGCGCCACTGGCTCGGGCTCCTTCGGATGGCGATACCCATCGGAGCCGCCAATATCTTTATCATCGCCTACACGCGTTCCGATATTTTAATGCTGGAGTGGTTGTCGGGCGAGTCCTCCGTCGGCATGTATTCCGCCGCCTACAAGCTGACGGGCTCGCTGTCCATTGTTCCCATGGCGATAACCGTATCGCTCCTCCCGATGATATCCAGGGCATTTGATGAAGGTGACGGCGAGTTGGTACGTAAGATGTACCGGGGTGCGGCCTCCCTGGCGATAGTGGCGGGTCTGCCGATCCTGATTGGCGGGTTAATTTTTTCAAGAGAAATCATCGGCCTGATTTACGGCCCCGGATTCGCCCCGGCGGCGGATGCGCTGAGCGTCCTGGGGACGGCGACGGTTTTGAGCTTTCTTCTTTATGTAATGACGACGACGGGGGTGGCGGTGGGCAGGGCGGGCCTTTTCACGGTTTATGCCGGTGTTTTGGCGTTGTTGAACATCGTCTTGAACGCGGCGCTGATCCCCTCGTTCGATTTCATGGGGGCAAGCTGGGCCACCCTTATCGCGGAGGGTTTCATGTTGGCGGTGGGGCTGGCCGTGCTCAGGCCCGAAGTGGGCCTGCCCTCGGGAGGAGCCGCCCTACGCGCCGCCGGCGCGGCCGCTGCATCGGCGGCGGTGCTCGTTTGGGTCCCGGCCCCGCCGGAGGTAAGCCTGTTTATTGCCCTGTTATTGTACGCTACGCTTATATACAAGTGCCGGGGGCTCACCCCCGAGGGGATAGCCGCGGTACAATCGCTGCTAGTGTCGAAATTCCGCCATCCGAGAGGCGAATGAATCCGATTATGAAAGGAGCGGATCGAAAATCATCCAACCCTTTGTCCGATTCTCCGTCCGGAGTCATCGGAGATAAGAAGTTGTCAGGAATGCCCCTGTTCGAGCTGATTCCTGAAATCGGGCGGATTAAACCGCCAGAAGGTCCCCGGGGGGAGGACTCCATACAGCATAAACCGCCTCCGCGCCTGTATGCCTACCGCAATCCCTGGGTGGTGAGGGCGTTCCGGCTGCTGGACAGCGTGTGCGGCCGGCTTTTCGGCAAAAAACGAGAGCGCCCCGGAACCATAGAGCGCGTTCTGGTGATGCGTCCCGATCATCTGGGTGATTTCCTCTTCTCGCTCCCCGCTCTGAAAGCCTTGAGAGACGAGCTTCCAGATGCTCGAATCGACGTACTTGTTTCTCCCCTGGCGCGTCAATTGATTCCTGACAATTGGAAGGAGTGGGAGGGGTTCGAACCTCTGGAATTTTCCGCGCCCTGGCTTCAAAGGCCCAAGAAAGTCCGGTTTGGCCTGAAGGCGACCTTGGGTTTGACCCGGCTGCTGCGAAAACGGCGGCGCGATTTGGGTGGCCGGTACGATCTGGTCATCGATCTGCGCGGGGACTTTCAATTAATTCTTGCTTCCAGGCTTGCCGGCGTGCGCTACCTTGTGGGGAAGGGACATACCGGGCTTGGGAGCCTTCTCGATGTGGAAGTAAACGGAACCAGAGGCCGTCACCAGGTCGAGATGAATTTGGCGCAACTCGAATCGGCGGGTTTCGGGCTTCGGGATACCACCAGCCCCGAGCTCATCCTGAGTAAGGAGGAGGAAGCGGAGGGAGAGTCTATTCTTCGCACCCAGGGGGTGGACGGGTCCAAAATTTTAATCGGGATGCATGTTGGCGCCGGGCAGCCGACCAAGTTGTGGGGAGTCGATAAATATGCCGAATTGATCAGGCGCATCGTTACGGACCGGCCCTCCCAAGTGGTGTTGCTCGGCGGCCCCGATGATCGGGCCGTTACGGATGATGTCCTGATTTCTTTAAAAGGAAGCCGGGTAGAGGGCCGTGTTTTCAATCTCTGCGGTAAACTGCCCGATTTGCGCACGTTCATGATGGTGGCCAAGCAATGCGCCTTGTTCGTTGGAAACGATTCCGGACCTGCCCATATCGCCGCGGCGCTTCAGGTTCCGGTGGTCAGCATTTTCAGCGGGACGAACGACCCGGCTGAATGGGGTCCCCGGGGGCCATCGGTCGTCATCGTCCGCAGGCGGATAGCGTGTGAAGGGTGCGGGTTGACCCAGTGCGACCACCTTTCTTGCATGGCTGAACTCGATATCGATGTGGTTTATCAGGCGGTGCGGAGATGCGTATAGGGATTGATGCCCGCATGATTTTCATGAGTGGCATCGGAACCTATCTGAGAAATTTGATTGAAGGCCTATACCGCTTGGGCGAGGATCATGAATACATTGTTTTCATACAAGAAAAAGATCGGGAGCGGTTTCATCCGCCGGGCGAGAATTTTTCCTTGATTTTTTCCGGGGCGCGTCCCTATTCGTTTTCCGAGCAGGTGGGCCTCGCGCGGTTGGTTGAGGCTCAAAACCTCGATCTTGTTCATCATCCCCACTACGCTGCTCCGGTGTTCGGGCGTACTCCAATGATAGCGACGATTCACGATTTGATTCACCAGCTTTTCCCCGAGCAGTGCCCTTCGATGTTGGCCTGGCGGGTGTCGCGGATTCTGGCGAAGCGCACCGCCGGCCGCGCCCGGCTTGTTCTGACGGTTTCCGAGCATTCGCGGCGCGACATTATCGAGCATCTGGGGGTGGCCCCGGACAAGGTTCGCCTTACCTATAACGCGCTTCCTCCGGGCTGGGGGGAGGAAGGACAAAAAAAATCGTTCCCCGGATTGAAGGCCGGGGACCCTTATTTCCTTTATGTCGGTAATCATAAAAAACACAAGAATATCCCGCTGCTCCTCGAGGCGTTCGCGGAGGTCCGCCGCCGGGTGAGCGGGGTGCGGCTTGTGCTGACGGGTAGTGGGGACGGATTGAAGGGTGAGATGGCTCGGCTCGGTCTCGGCGATGAAGTGGTGTTTCTCGGGAATGTCCCGCACGAAGCTCTTGAGGGCATTTACGCCGCCGCGCGAGGGCTTGTTTTTCCCTCGAGCTATGAGGGGTTCGGCTACCCGCCGCTCGAGGCGATGGGGTGCGGAACTCCGGCGATTGTCTCCGATGCGGCGTCCTTGCCCGAGGTGGTGGGCGATGGGGGGATCATCGTCGCCGAAGGGCGGGTGAAGCCGCTTCAGGAGGCCATGATCCGCCTCTTCGAGGACGATTCGCTTCGGGCCAGTCTATCCTTGAAGGCCCGAAAGCAGGCGCGAAAATTTTCCTGGCGCACTCTGGCCGGGGAAACCCTTAAAGCCTACCGGGATGCCTTGGCGCATAGCCACGAAAATACCGCCGCTTCGAGGGGCGGGGCGTGAGCAACGGCCGTCTTCAGCGGGAACGGGAGTTCCATGAGAAGAGAAGCGCTCTTCGAGGGGAGGCGCTTGCCGATGAGGCGCTCCGCTTCGAGGATTCGGTCTACATGGACCATGAAAGCTGGGTCCGTGACACTTTCGAACTTTTGGGCGATCTCGAGGGAAAGCGGGTGCTCGACTACGGGACGGGAGACGGATTGAGCGCCACGGTTCTGGCCCGCCTCAAGGGCGAAATTTTTGCGTTTGATATCGCTTTTGGAAATGCCGTTGTCTCCGCCCGCCGCGCACGGGCGAACAGGGTGGGCGGACAAGTTCATCTTCAAGAGATGGCCGCCGAATCCCTCGGGTACCGGAACGAATCGTTCGACGCTATTTATGGAAATGCGATTCTTCACCATGTCGATCTGGACCTCGCCGGCAAGGAGATAGCGCGCGTGCTCCGGCCCGGCGGCATCGCCGTTTTCAGCGAACCCTGGGGGGGGAATCCGATTCTCGAATTTGTCCGGAAAAGAATCCGCTACCGGGGAAAGGACCGGACGGAGGACGAGGAGCCCATTCGCCACAAGGATATCGAAATCCTCAGGAAAAATTTCCCTTGGATTGAGTTGCGGGGATATCAGCTTTTTTCGATGATTCGCCGCCAGGTCGGGTGGCGCGTGATAATCGCTTTGCTTGAGATGATCGACAGGATTCTTCTCCGCGTGTTTCCCGGGCTCCAGCGCTACTGCAGGTATACGGTCATTGTCATGCGAAAAGAAGGGCCGCCCCTGGGAGGAGGATCGCTGTCCTCGCCCTCCGGGGCGGGGATAAACTGATGCGGATTGCAATTGTTCACGATTGGCTGACGGGGATGCGCGGCGGGGAGAAGTGTCTTGAGGTGTTTTGCGAATTATATCCCGAAGCTGACATTTTCACGCTTCTTCATGTGCCGGATTCGGTCTCTGGGATAATTGAAAGCCATCCCATTCATACCAGCCCGATTCAGCATATGCCGGGTGTCGAGACGAAATACCGGTATTTTCTTCCGCTGATGCCCTCGGCCATCCGGATGTTCGACCTTTCGGAATACGATTTCATCCTCTCGAGCAGCCATTGTGTGGCGAAGGGCGCCCGGGGCGGGGAGGATGCATTTCATCTTTGCTATTGCTACACCCCGATGCGGTATGCATGGTCGGCCTACGATGAGTACTTCAGCGGCGGCCGGGTGGGGCGGCCTCTCAAGTGGGTTCTCCCCCGGACGATGGCTTATCTTCGCGGGTGGGACCGGGAGTCCAGCAGCGGCGTGAATGAATTCGTGGCGATCAGCCACACGGTGGCCAGCCGCATCCGCGAGCACTACGGCCGGGAAGCGGATGTGCTTTACCCGCCGGTCGATACGGACCGGTTTTGCCCCGGGTCCAGGGAGGGGGAATACTACCTCGTGGTCTCGGCCTTTGCGCCCTATAAGAAGGTTGATGTGGCTGTCGAGGCGTTCAACCGCTTGGGGCGCCCTCTCAAGGTAGTGGGGCACGGCCAGGATTTCGAGCGGGTCCGGAGGCTTGGAAAAAGCAATGTGGAGTTTCTCGGCTGGCAGGACGATTCAACCCTCGCCGAGCTCTATGCGGGCTGCCGGGCGTTTATTTTTCCCGGAGTCGAGGATTTCGGCATAACCCCCCTTGAGGCGCAGGCTTCGGGAAGGCCTGTCATAGCCCTGGGAGAGGGCGGGGTGCTTGAAACCGTGGTGGCGGCGAACCGCGATAAATTCGCTCCTCCTCCGGGGTTTCCAGCCTTGGAGGCGGGGAGCGATTATCCGGGGGAGCCAACAGGCCTGTTTTTCAGGGAACCAACTCCCGAGTCGTTGGTTGAAGCGGTTTTGGAGTTCGAGAAAAGAGAAAGTGAATTTCGTCCCGAGGCGGCGAGGCGGCAGGCCGAGAAATTCAGCCGTCCGCGGTTCAAGAATGCCGCCCGCGAGCGTTTCGCCTCGGGTTGGGCGGCTCACATGGAGCGTCTTGCATCACGCGTATAGGATTCCGTCATGGTACGAAGATACGGCCAACTGAATGTTGTCTTGCTTTTCGCGGGTGACGTGGTGGCTTTGGCCCTCTCGTGGATCGTGTCCTATTTTCTGCGCTTCCGGTTGGAAATCATTCCGGTGACTCGCGGGTTTCCTCCTGTTTCGGATTACCTGGTTCTTCTTCCGTTTGTTTGGCTGACGTGGATCATTGCCGCCCGGTTGACGCATCTTTACTGGTTTCGTGTTGGTTTGAAGAGCACGGTCGAAATCGGAAGACTTACTCGGACGATGGCGTGGGCTGTTTTGTTGATCATCGCCCTGACGTTTTTCTACCGTGAGACGAGTTACAGCCGGATCATGATAGTTTTCTTCATGGTGTTGGGGCCGATTTTTTTGTTTCTATGCAGGCGCATCACCTGGTCCATCATCAGGCGGCTGAGGCGCCGCGGGGTGGATATGAGGCGGATTCTCGTGGTGGGTGTTTCGCCTCTTGCCCGGCAAACGGCGTCCCAGCTCGAGGACTACCGGTTTTTGGGGTTTCAGGTGGCGGGGCATATCTCCGAGCAGGAGGATGCTGGCGAGCAGGAAGCCGGCGAGTGGGCGGAGGGGCTGAACATCCTCGGGGGGCTCAAGGATGTCCGGGAGGTTGTCGAGCGCGAGGGGATACACGAAGTGTATGTGGTTCTTCCGGCCGATAGGCAGAAGGAGCAATCCGACCTTCTCGATACCCTGGCCGACTCAAGCGTGGACCTTCGGGTCGTGCCCGATCTGGTCGGAAGAATGAGCCTCAACGCGGGCATCGAGGAGCTGAACGGCCTTCCCGTCATTCTCCTTTCGCAGACCCCCCTCCTGGGCTGGAACCGGATTGTGAAGCGCTTGTTGGATATTGTCTGCGGGCTGGCGGCGCTCATGGTTTTCAGCCCTCTCATGGCGTTGATCGCGGCCCTCGTTAAACTCACGAGCAGGGGGCCGGTTTTCTATGCGCAGGAGCGGATGGGCCTCGATGGGATAAAATTCGAGATGTATAAATTTCGTTCGATGCGGGTAAACGCCGAGACTGAAAGCGGCGCCGTCTGGGCGAGTCCCGAGGACGACCGGCGGACCGGGCTTGGGGGTCTTCTCAGAAAAACAAGCCTGGACGAGCTTCCACAACTCTTCAACGTCCTGAGAGGGGACATGAGTCTGGTGGGACCTCGGCCCGAGCGCCCGGTTTTTGTCGATAATTTTCGCCAGTCCGTCCCCGGCTATATGTTGCGCCATAAGATGAAAAGTGGCATGACCGGCTGGGCTCAGGTTAACGG
>JAPYQX010000359.1 GCA_029937135.1 Nitrospinota bacterium | reverse complement strand
CCCTTTTCGAGGATTCGCCCGGCCATCTCGCGGGCCGCCGCCATGAGTTCCTCGTGGGGGACGACCTTGTTGACGAGGCCAATCCGCTCGGCCTCGCGAGCGTCGATGATATCTCCCGTTAAAATCAGCTCTTTCGCCTTCCCCAGGCCCACCAGGTTGATCAGCCGCTGGGTGCCTCCCGCCCCGGGCATGATGCCCAGGTTCACCTCGGGCTGGCCCATCTTGGCCCGGTCGCTGGCGATGCGGATATCGCAGGCCATCGAAAGCTCGCAGCCCCCGCCCAGGGCGAATCCGTTGATGGCGGCGATGATGGGTTTTTCGATGTCCTCGATTTTCGCGAGGTGGCGCTGAGGCGGCGCGGCGAGGCCGTCCAGGAGGGTGCGCTCCCTGATCTGGCGGATGTCGGAGCCGGCCGCGAAGGACTTATCGCCCGCCCCGGTAATGATGATGACGCCCACCTCCTCGTCCGCCTCGAAAGCGGTCATCGCTTCGATGATTTCGCCGTAGGTGGGGGGGTCGATGGCGTTTCGGACCTCCTCGCGGTTGATGGTGATGAGGCCAATGCCCCCCGATTTTTCGGCGATTATGTTTTTGTAGGTCACGGCGCTGCCCTCCGAGAGTGAATTTCGAGGCGGCCCTCCGGGGCCGCTTTTCATTTTGGACGAAGGGGAAGATAGCCCATGAGGAAGAGAAGATCACCCCGGGAATCCGAGGTCGCGGCGGGAGGAGGGTATCGGGCGAAAAATTCGATTTTCATCAACCGGCCCGGAATTATTATACAAATAATAAAATGTCAGGGCAGCCTACACTCCATTTTAAAAAGAGTCCTGTGCATTAAAAGTGGCCGGAGGCAGTTTTCCGGGCGGGGCAGAGAGCGCTTCACTCCCTTTCCCTGGCCCCGGATACCGCCTTTTAGCCCTTCTAAATCACACTTTCCGGGGGAGAGTATGTCTTGTTAGCACTTGAGCTCGGATAGTGCTAAATGCTGTTGACAATCCCCGGCCCATTGACTATAAAACACGGCCTGGAGAGCTTAAAAAAAATCTGAGCGATAAAGACTCAAATTTACCTTCATTTCTAAAGGCGGCCCGATTCCACCGGTCCGCCGAAACCCAGAGGAGAAATAAACGAAATGGCGAAGGTCAAAACAAAGATTGCGCCGCTTCAGGATCGGGTGCTGGTTCGCCGCCTCGACGATGAGGAAGAAGCGTCCGAGGGAGGAATCATCCTTCCGGATTCAGCCAAGGAAAAACCCCAGGAGGGGGAGGTCATTTCGGTAGGCCCGGGCAAGATCACCGATGACGGGAAGCGTCAGGCCCTCGAGCTCGGGAAGGGCGACCGGATTCTCTTTGCCAAGTACGCCGGCACGGAGGTCAAGGTCGATGGCGAGGAGCTTTTGATTATGCGCGAGGATGACGTACTGGCCGTCCTGAAGTAGCGGACGCACCGACAAACTTTCAAGGAGAAAACCAAACAATGTCAAAGATTCTTCTCTTCAACGAGGAGGCCCGTGGAAAAATCAAACGGGGAATCGATCAGCTGGCCGACGCGGTCAAGGTGACGCTCGGCCCGAAAGGGCGCAACGTCGTCATCGACCGGAAGTTCGGCACTCCCACCTCGACCAAGGACGGCGTGACGGTCGCCAAGGAAATCGAGCTTGAAGATCAGTTCGAGAACATGGGCGCCCAGATTGTCAACGAAGTCGCCTCGAAGACCTCCGACGTGGCCGGCGACGGCACCACGACGGCGACGGTTCTCGCACAGGCGATGTTCCGCGAAGGCATGAAAAACGTTACGGCCGGCGCGAACCCGATCGCCCTGAGGCGCGGCATCGAGCGGGGTGTCGAGACCGTGGTCAAAGAGCTCCGCAAGCTCTCCAAGCCGATCAGGGACAAGAAAGAAATCTCCCAGGTTGGCACCATCTCGGCCAACAACGACCCGACCATCGGCAACCTCATCTCCGAGGCGATGGACAAGGTGGGGAAGGACGGCGTCATCACGGTCGAGGAGGCGAAGTCGATGGAGACTTCACTCGATATCGTCGAGGGCATGCAGTTTGACCGCGGCTATCTGAGCCCCTACTTCGTGACCAATCCCGACCGGATGGAAGCCACTCTCGACGATCCCTACATTCTGATCCATGAAAAGAAAATCTCGAATATGCGCGAGATGCTCCCCCTCCTCGAGAAAATCGCCAAGACCGGAAAGCCGCTGATGATCCTGGCCGAGGACATCGAGGGCGAGGCGCTGGCCACCCTGGTGGTGAACAAGTTGCGCGGAACCCTGAACGTTGCCGGCGTTAAGGCGCCAGGCTTCGGCGACCGCCGCAAGTCGATGCTCGAAGACATCGCCATCCTCACCGGTGGGCGGATGCTGAGCGAGGACCTCGGGATCAAACTCGAGAACGTCACCATCGACGACCTGGGCCAGTGCAAGCGCGTGACGATCGACAAAGACAACTCGACGATCATCGAGGGCAAGGGCAAGGCCAAGGACATCGAAGGGCGGGTGAAGCAGATCCGCAACCAGGTCGAGGAGACAACGAGCGACTATGATCGCGAGAAGCTCCAGGAGCGCCTGGCGAAGCTGGTGGGCGGCGTTGCGGTAATCAACGTAGGCGCCGCGACCGAATCCGAGATGAAGGAGAAGAAAGCGCGCGTTGAGGATGCTCTCAATGCCACGCGGGCGGCGGTCGAGGAAGGTGTCGTCGTGGGCGGCGGTGTCGCTCTGGTTCGTTGCCAGAAGGCGCTTGGCAACCTCAAGCTCGAAGGCGACCTCCAGGTGGGCGTCAATATCCTGTCCAGAGCGCTTGAGGCGCCTCTGCGCGAGATCGCCAACAATGCCGGCGTCGAAGGCTCCATCGTTGTCCAGAGAGTCAAGGGCGAAAAAGGCAACATTGGCTACAACGCCGAAACTGACACCTATGGCGACCTGGTGAAGGCCGGCGTTATCGACCCGACCAAGGTGACGCGCTCTGCGCTTCAGAACGCCGCCTCGGTCAGTGGGCTCTTGTTGACGACGGAAGCGATGGTTGCAGAGACTCCTGTTAAAGCTCCCGCGGCACCAG
>JAPYQX010000358.1 GCA_029937135.1 Nitrospinota bacterium | reverse complement strand
GGTTCTGAGGGCGCAGGTGGCGGCGGTCGGGGCCGTTAGGCCGGGAGCCACGGGCGGTGAGGTGGACGAAGCCGCGCGGAGCGTTATCCGGGAGGCCGGCTACGAAAAATTCTTCGGCCACGGAACGGGCCACGGCGTCGGTCTCGAAATTCACGAAGGGCCAAGAGTGGCGCCCGGCGTGAAGGAGCGCCTCGAGCCCGGCATGATTGTGACAATTGAACCGGGCATCTACCTTCCGGGATGGGGCGGCGTCCGCGTCGAGGATATGGTGGTTGTCACGGAAAAAGGGAGGGAAAATCTCACCCGATCCATTTCAAAGGGACTGGTGATTCTATAGGCTTTCATCAGCAAGGAGGAGAGAGGCGAATGCCCTCGACGAGCGATTTCAGGAACGGGCTCAAGATCGAAATGGATGGCGTGCCCTATGTCATGGTTGAATTCCAGCACGTTAAGCCCGGCAAGGGCGGCGCTTTCGTGCGCACGAAACTGAAAAACTTGAAGACGGGACGCGTGGTCGACAAGACGTTCCGCTCCGGCGAGTCGGTGGACTCTCCCGACATCAATCAAAAAGAGATGCAGTATCTCTATCGCGACGAGGATATGTACGTCTTCATGGACACCTCCGACTACGAGCAGACCTCGCTGCCGAAGGAGAATATCGGCGAGGGCATCAAATGGCTCAAGGAGGAGTCGATTTGCGACATCATGTTTTATAACGGCGAGGCCATCTCGGTGGAGCTTCCCACTTTCGTCGAGCTCGCCATCGCCAACACCGATCCCGGCATGAAGGGCGACACCGCCGCGGGAGGGAGCAAGCCGGCCGAGCTTGAGACGGGCGCATCGGTCAATGTTCCCCTGTTTTTGAACGAGGGCGACATCCTGAAAATCGACACCCGGTCGGGTGAGTATATCGAGCGGGTCAAAACGGCCTGATGGATTGAAGTTGGAGTATTTGCCGGGGGGCGATTTACAGGCGACGTTGGCTGGAGGCCGGGAATTTTCTTGCCATCTCCTCGCCGCATGATATTATTTCGCCATTCCTTGAAGGATTTGGTTTCGGCCCAAGTTAATGGATTTAGCGGTTTTTCCTGGAGCCGCGCCGGAAGCGCGCCCGGGCCGGCAACGTGCCGGAACCCTCTTGTCCGGGCGAAATCGCTTCACTTTGCTCCAGTGGACGGAACAAGCGGAGGTGTCTAATGTTTCTATTGGCGTTTCGGGTAATTCTTCCTTTGATCTTCATGGTGGGCGTGGCGCTTCCCGGCGGGGCGAGGGCCGCGATGATCAAGATTGGCGTCGCCGGCCCGCTGACGGGCGATCAGGCCGCTTTCGGCGAGATGCTCAAGAACGGCGCGCTGCTCGCCGTGGCGGAGTGGAACAACAAGGGCGGCGTTTCCGTGGGCGGCAAGAAGATGAAGGTGGAAATTTTCTGGGGCGATGACCGCCACGACCCCCGCGAGGGCGTTTCCATCGCGCATAAATTCGTGAATTCCGGGGTGGTCGGGGTGGTCGGGCACTTCAACAGCTCGGTCTCCATACCGGCCTCGACCGTCTACAACGAGGCCGGCGTCATCCAGATCACCCCCGCCTCGACGAACCCCAAGCTGACAGAGCAGGGCTCGAAGACAGTCTTCCGCGTCTGTGGACGCGACGATCAGCAGGGAGAAGTCGCCGCCGCGTTTATCGTCGATAAGCTCAAGAAAAAGCGCGTGGCCATCCTCCACGACAAGACGACCTATGGCCAGGGCCTCGCCAACGAGACCCGAAAATTCCTGGAGCGCAAAGGGGTCAAGGCGGTTTTCTACAGCGGGATTATCCAGGGCGACAAGGACTACACGCCCGTCCTCACCGCGATGAAGCAGAAGAAGCCCGATATCGTTTATTTCGGCGGGATACACCCCGAGGCCATTTTACTCGTCAAGCAGATGCGCGAGCGCCTCGGCATCAAGGCCGATTTCATGTCGGGCGATGGCGTTTTTGTCGATGAATTTCATAAAATAGCCGGAAAGTCCGCCGAGGGGAGCTACATCTCGTTCACCCCGGATCAGGCCAAAATCCCGGCCGCCCAGGGTGTCATCAAAAATCACCGGGCGCGTTTCGGGAAAGAGGTGGGCGCTTATACGATATACAGCTACGTTGCTGCGAATTTGATCCTCTCCTCGATCGAGGAGGCGGGCTCGACGAACGGCCCCAAGATCGCCGCGCATCTCAGGAGCAAGGCCTGGAACACGGCGCTCGGGAAAATCCAGTTCAATGAAAAGGGGGATGTCCTCGAGAGCCCGTATGTCTTCTGGCAGGTCAAGGGAGGTAAGTTTGTCCAGATCGATTAGGGCGGCGCGTCGCGTGATTTCGTAATACGAAGGGGGAGGCCGAATAGGCCTTCCCCCTTTTTTTATTAACACCCGAAAGGGCGTTCATGTTCGTACAGCAGCTCGTCAACGGAATTGTCGTGGGCTCGGTATATGCGCTCGTCGCGCTGGGCTACACCCTGGTTTACGGCATCCTCAAGCTCATCAACTTCGCCCACGGCGAAATCTACATGATCGGCGCCTACGTCGGGATTGCCGTTCTCTCCGTCCTGGGGTCAATGGGCATCACCCAGACGAGCGTCGCGTTGACCGTCGTTCTCGTATTTTTAATCCCCATGATCTACTGCGCCGCCTACGGCATCACCCTTGAGCGCATCGCCTACCGCCCCCTCCGGAACGCTCCCCGCCTCTCCCCCCTCATCAGCGCCATCGGGATGAGTCTTTTTCTCCAAAACTACGTCCAGGTGGCCCAGGGCGCGCGCGACAGGGCCTTTCCGAATCTGATGGCGCTTGGCGGCTTCGAGATTTATGGCGCCTATATCAGCGGGCTCCAGATTTTTATCCTGGCGACCGCCCTGGGGGTGATGGCCGCCCTTCAGGTATTCATTCAAAAAACCAGACTCGGCCGGGCGATGCGTGCCACCTCGCAGGATCGCACCATGGCCTCGCTCGTCGGGGTGGACGTGAACCGGGTCATCGCCGTGACGGTCGCGGTGGGCTCGGCCCTCGCCGCTATCGCCGGGGTGATGGTGGGCATGTAC
>JAPYQX010000357.1 GCA_029937135.1 Nitrospinota bacterium | reverse complement strand
GAAGTGAGTGATGAATAATGAGATATTCATCTCCTCGTGGACGGTCGGACTGACGGTCGATGTCGGCGAGGATCGGCGGGCCGATTTCAGGGCCGCCCTCGAGGCGGTTTTCGAAAGTTTTGGCGAGGCGAAGGGGTAATCCCCGAGGGCCGCACGAAAGAAAACCTTGTAACTATATGATATAATTGATTAAATTCGCCCAGCCTTGATAGGAAATCACTGAAAAGGTCATTGTCTTCGCTAACGCTCTATGGAGGCTGTGGTTCTTGGTGCCGTGAATTTCAATAGAAAGGTTCATCGATTTCGTTTTTGCCGTTTCCGCCGCGCTGGCGTCTCCGGCGCTGGTGTTTCCGGCGCAGGCGTCTGCGGCGGCCAGCGCGGAAAGGAATGACATCGGCGAGATGATGGGCAAACTCGAGGTGGCGTATACCGAAGTCATCAAAGCCATCATGATTTCCTCGGTGCAGGACGAGGACGACATTTCCTTTGACCAGGCTGGCCAGTGGGCGGAAGACATCGTGAAGATCGCGGGCGAGTTGCCCAAGCTGAGCGAAGTCGAAAAAGATGAATCGGCCCGGGCCTTTTTCCTTCAGATGGCGAAGCATGCGGGCGAGATTCAAAACCTGGCCAAATCGGAGCGGTGGGAGGGAATGATGGCCGCTCTTTTCCGTCTGCAAGCCACCTGCATGGGGTGCCATGAAAAAATCCGCAATTAAATTTTTCTGCTGATCCGCCCCACCCCGGGAACGGGCCTGTATCGAATGAAAGTATCCGAGTGGGTTATGGGAGCCAGCCTGTTGTTTGCCGCCGGGTGCGGCGGTCCTACTCAGGCTCTTCCGCTCCCCGAACCCAAGGCCCCTGATCAAAGTTCATCCGTGCCCAATTCTTCCGTTTCGGGCGGTATCCGAAAAGACGGAAAGGAATGCGTCCGGCGCTGCCGTATCCTGTATTCTTCCATGAAGGAAGCATCCGGCCGATTGCCTGTTGACGCCTGCTGTCATTGTTACAACATTTGCCCTTGGCGGAAGAAAAAATGATTTTTCTCGGGAGGTTTTAATCTGAATGATGCGGCGGGAGAGGCCATAAAGAGCCAGGGAGCTTTTAACTATACGATATCATTGGCTAAATTCGCCCGGGGGAGAGGATATCATCGGCTCATGAGTGATTGTCTCGATGACCGAAGGTCACTTGTTCGTGCCAGGAATTCGCTGGTCCAATGATTCGCCAACGGGTGTGCCAGATCGCTGCGGGGTTTCTCTCGGCGGCTATTTTACTTGTCCCGGTGGATCTGTTCTCCGCCGAGTCACCGCGCAAGGTCAAACTTGCCCGCGGAGGCCGTGAGTACAGCGCGATTCGCATCGAGATTGATGCCGTGGGCGGGGGCGCGCAGTCCATATTTTTGATCAAATCCCCAAAGGCGACTTCGCCGAAGCGGGCGTTTATTCTCTTTGGAGGCGGAGCCGGGCGCGTTGAACATGTCCGCCGACAGAGAGAAGGCGTCTATATGATTTCCAGGAATTTTCTCATGCGCATTATCAAGGAGATCATCGAGGAGGGGGTCGCCGCCGTTCCGGTCGGGATGTGGACAGAACTTGACGATAACGCGGCGAACGATTTTCGGTTGGGGAAGAACAACGCGAGGAACATGGCCCGAGCGGTACGTATCCTGGCCGAGAGGGGATATGAGGAAATTTTCATGGTTGGGACCAGCCGGGGGACGATGGACGCCGCCAGCATGGCGGTGAATCTGAAAGACCCTAGAGTGAAAGGGGTGATCTTCACCGCGACGATGGGCGACGACGACGGAATCCTGGCGCTTCCGCTCGAGCAGATTCGCTACCCGGTTCTTTTTGTCCACAACCGCTATGACGGCTGTCACGTCACGACCTACGAAAGCGCAAAGGAAATGTATGGCCGGATCAAGTCGAGCTCCCGCCGCCATTTTGTGACTGTATCGGCCGCGGCGATCGCCGAGGGAAGGGAGTGCGGCGCGATGGCGGCGCACGGTTTTCTCGGGGTCGAGGCGAGAACCGCGCGCGTCATGACGGACTGGGCGAAAGGAAAAACCCCGCCCAGGGAAATTTTGAAATAACAAATGCCGAAAATTCGGCTGAAACTGGATTCTTAAGTGCTCCGGCCATATGGACAGTGTCTCAAATAGAATTTACCTCCATCAGACTACCCAGGATTTGGGCTCTTTTTTCAACGGGTAGCCTGTTCATGCAGATAATATAGGTTTATGTTTTCAGGGGTCGATGCCTTGATTACCCGCGCGGTCTGGATGTCCAACGGCGCGCCCTGCATGTACAACGGTAGGAGGGACGAATCATGTGCTGTCAGTTGCCCGAGAGCTACTACGCCAATTACTACAAGGAAAGATCCCTGCGGAATCACCATGAGTACGAATACGCCGATAGCCTGGTGGGAAAAGAGATGTTTGTGGAGGCCGCCGTTCGGCTCGGCCTGCGGTTAAAAGGGCTCTGCGGAGCGGGGGCCAGCGCCGCCAGCCGGGCATGGAGTTTTCTTCGTCCGCGCCGTGAGGCGGGGGGAGAGGCCGCCGGCTAGAAATTTCCGAACAATATCGATTTAAACCAACCAGGCGAATTCCCACGGCCCCCCCCAAAAATAATTTAGATGTCGTCCTCAATCGCGTCGAGGAAAATGACTTGGGCAATAATTCAGTTGGTTCAAGGGGAGAGGCCCGGGCCGGAGGAAACGGAAAGTGCGCCCCGCGGCGGAGGGAACAAAAAAAAGGGGCCGGCCTCCGGGCCAACCCCTTTTCTTAATATCTGGTGCGCGTGGCAGGAGTCGAACCTGCGACTTCTTGCTCCGGAGGCAAGCGCTCTATCCTCTGAGCTACACGCGCCAGTTGGTTTTTCTTCGGTTGATTCTACAGGTTTTTATGGGTTCCGTCGCACATCGGGCAATTTTTTGATTTCTTGCACCCGCAGAAGGCGTAGGCTTTTCCCTCCTCGACATTGAGGACGATGGGCCTGAAATCGCCGCCCTTGTGGGAGCCGTCGCAGAAAGGCTGTTTGGCGCTTTTGCCGCACGAGCACCAGGCGACCT
>JAPYQX010000023.1 GCA_029937135.1 Nitrospinota bacterium | reverse complement strand
CACCCATCTTCAAAAATCCCCGCCGATCCGTGGTGGCTTTCTCATCGTGTTGATGGCCATGACTATCACACATCACAACTCTCCTTTTGTTGAAAAAGCGCACACTATTAAAGACGTGAAATGTCCCCGAAAATCCATCAGAAAAGGAGACGCAACAAACCACTGGACCCAGATTCATTTGAGATTAAAATACACAAATTTATCACCATTAAGCAGGGTATTTATTTCACCACACTGGGATAATTCGCAATTTTTCTGAAATAAAATGCGGCAAGGCAGAATTTATAACCAAAATTGTGGATCGAGGGGATGAGTCAGGCTGCGTATCTTCGAGGCGATCTAATCCCCGCCCGCCGACGGCGCGAACCGTCTACAGGCCTCCTCGTCCCACTCGACGCCGATGCCGGGCCTGTCGGTGAGGATGAGGTGGCCGTCCCGGAAGGTCATGGGCTCGGCGATAATCGGCTCCCACCAGGGCATGTGCTCGCACCATATAGAGTGGGGCGCGGCGCTCATCAGGTGGGCCGAGGTTTCGTGGAACAGGTGCGATGTGATGGGGACCCCGTGTTCCTTCGCGGCGGCGGCGGCCTTGAGCCAGCCCGTCACCCCGGAGCATCGCTGGAGATCGGCCATTAAAACGTCGGCGGCTCCTGCTACGAGGAGGTGGCGCATCCCCCGCTCGTTCCAACTCGTCTCGCCCTGGCAGATGGGAAGGTCGGTGTCCGCCGCGACCTCGGCGCAGCCGCGCACGTCCTCGTGATCGACGGGCTCCTCGACCCACTCGGGGCCAAACTCCCGGAGCGCCCGGCAAGCCTCCTTCGCGCGCTCAACACTCCAGCCCTGGTTGGCGTCCACCATGAGCGCGGCCCCGGGGCCGATGGCTTGTCTGACAGCGGCGGTCCGTTCGATGTCTTCACTCAAATCGGGCTTGCCAACCCGAAGCTTCATCCCGGTGTGGCCGCGCTCGATGAGAGAAGCCGCCTCATCTTTCAACTCGCCGATTTCGGCGTTGATCCAGAGCCCCTCGCTCGCGTAGACGGGTATCTTGGTCCGCTCCCCGCCGAGGAGCTTCCAGAGCGGCGCTCCGGCCGCCTTGGCCTTGATGTCCCAGAGCGCGGTATCGAGCGCCCCGATGGCCATGGCGCTGATGCCGTCCCGGCCGACGAAACTTGCCGCCTGGCGCATCGCCGCCCAGTTGCCCTCGGTGTCGCCGGCGTCCTTGTTGATGATCACCCCGAAAAGATCGCGCACCATCGCCATCAGCGCCCGGCATTTCTCGGCCCCGAAGGCGGCGCACCAGCCGATGCCGCTCACGCCCTCGCGGGTCCGGAGGGTTATCGCGCAGGTGTCCACGGCGGGTATCTTGAACGTCGAGACCGCCGCCGGCTTGGGCAGCGGGACCCGGATGTGAGAAACGGCGATGGTCTGGATCGTGAGCTTTTCGTTTGCCACGGCCCTAGCCCTCCAGATAACCGGAATCTGCCTCCCAGGCCGGGGGCGAGTCGGCGGCGTCGCGGCCAAAACCGTCGCGCTCGAGGCGATCGGGGAACCAGTTTTTATCCACCCCGTTCGTATCGGGGTCGATCTCGGCCATGTCGCAGAGTATCTGGATGTGATTGCCCGAGGGGTCGGAGATGAAAAAGCCGCGGTGCTCGCCGAAGAAGCCGTCTCCCTCCGGGTGGACCTCGCTGTGGACGGCGGGGGCCCAGAAAATATCGATGTCCTGCTCCTTACAGTAAGCGGCCCAGGCCTCGAACTCTGCTTTTGAACCAACGCGCAGGGAGAAATGGTGCATCCCGTGGTCGCTGACGAGCGCGCTGGGAGCGTGCTGGGCCTCGGCGCCCTTGGGCGAGTACATCAGGAAGATATCGTGGTGAAGATTTTCGCAACGAATGAAGCAGCCTCCGAAATTTTTCGTCGCGCCGGACATCATCCCCGGCTCGACGACGCGGGTGACCTTGAAGCCGAGCTTATCGACGTAAAAATCAACGGCGGCCCTGATGTTGTGAACTTTGATAGCGACGTGATTGAGGCCCGAAAACCCGGACGGCGGCTTGGCCATGATCCATCTCCTCCGTGGGAGTCAAGAATTAGAGAGTGCCGGTAATTTTATCAAGGCGCGCGCCCGTGCGCCCCTTTCATCATACCGTCAAAACCGTTCGCCCGACGATCTCGCGCGCCTCGACGGCCGCGTGCGCCTTGGCGGCCTCCTTGAGAGGGAAAACCGCCCCGATGACAGGGTCGATGCGCCCGTTTTCGATAAGGGCGATTGCCTCAGCCACGTCCTGGCGCCCGGCGGAGCGGTTTCCGGTCACCTCCACCTCCTCGGTAAACACCCAGGTCGGGGTCTCGAGAACGCCCCCGCGCGGGAAGTAGCCCATGATGACGAGCCGGCCCGCGGGCGCGAGGGAGGCGAGGCTCCCCGCGAGCGTCTCCCGCGTGGCGGCAATATCCAGCACCGCGTCCACGCCCGCGCCGCCGGTGAACCGCCGGGCCTCCTCGGCCATGTCGCGCTCCGACGTGCTGAACACCTCGCTCGCCCCGGCCTCAAGGGCGGCTTCTCGTGTCCGATCCGAGCGAATGGCGGCCAGGACCCGCCCGCCGCAGGCCCTGGCGGCCTGCACCGCGTGAAGACCCATCCCCCCGCCCGCGCCGACGATAAGCACATTCTCGCCGGGGCGTATCCGGGCGCGGCCCGCGCACGCCTTCAGGACAGGGGCGATGGTGTTCGGTATCAGGCAGGCGGTTTCAAATGAGATCGAATCGGGCAGGGTGATGAGATTCCTCGCCGGTAGCGCCACGTACTCGGCATAGCCCCCGTCGCGGTGAGCGCCGATCATGCCGCCCCGGTGGTTCATCAAACCCTCGCAGAGTGTCTCGCGCCCCAACCGGCAATACTTGCAGACGCCGCAGGTGATGTTGTTGCAAACGGCGACGCGCTGGCCGGGGGAGAGAGCTCCCGCTCCGGGGCCTTCCAGCCCTGAACTTTCCAGTCCGGGGCCCAGTTCAACGACCTCCCCCGCCGGGCCGTGGCCCATGATGCGGGGAAGCGGCACCTGAAGCGCCCGGCCGGAGCGGAACTCGATCGAAAACAAATCCACGCTCACCGCCCTCACCCGAAGCAGCGCCTCTCCCGGACCGGGTGATGGAGCCGGCACAGTCTCCCACTTGAGGTTGGCGGGCGGGCCATACTCTCTCAGGACAATCGCCTGCATGGCGCCTCCCAGATTAAGGGCGATTCGATTTGGCCGAATGTGATTCAGAAAAGGTTACAGCGCCGCCGGGAAAAAAGGTATGGCGGGTCCAGCTGGCGGCCACGAAGCGGGCGGCGTCCGGCAAGTGGCGCACCCTAAACTCAGTAGGTGATCGACCCGCCATCGACGACCATACACTGCCCGGTCATGAAATCGCTCTCGCCCGAGGAGAGGAAAATCAGGGCGCCGATGAGGTCCTCGGGCGTTTCGTCGCGCTGGATGGAGCGGCTCGCCACCACCTGGTCGCGGTAGGCGAGGTGTTCTTCCTTGGCGAGGACCCCCTCGCTCATCGTCAGGCCGGGGGCGATGGTGTTCACGCAGATTCCGTCGCCGCCCACCTCGCGGGAGAGGGCGCGCGTCATCGCGAAAATCGCCCCCTTCGAGGAGACGTAGTGGAGCATGTAGGGAACACCCTTGAACAGGGTGCCCGAGGCTATGTTGATGATCTTCCCGTATTTTTGGGCGCGCATCCGGGGGACAGCCGCACGGGCGCAAAGCCAGGGGCCCTTCACGTTCACCGCCATCAGGGCGTCCCAGTCGGCGGGCGTGATTTCCTCGAAGGGGCCCGGGGTCATGCTGGCGAAGATGGCGGCGTTGTTGACCAGGATATCGACCCGGCCGAAAGCCTCGACGGTTTTCGCCACAAGCTCCTCGACGGAGTCTTCGTCGCTCACGTCGGTGATCCGGGCGATGGCGCGGGCGCCCGCGCGTGAGGAGGCAATCTCCTCGGCGAGGGCCCGGCCGTCCTTCACATCGGCGATGGCGACATCGGCTCCCTCGGCCGACAGCGCATGGGCATAGACGGCGCCGAGCCCCTGCGCCGCGCCGGTGACGATAGCGGCGCGCCCATCGAGTCTGCCCATGACGGTTTCTCCTATCTATCCGGCTGTATGGTTGTTTGGCTACATGTCCGGGCGCCCGAATTTCCAGACTGCCGAACTGCTGGATCACCAGACTACCGATTTACCAGATTAACGGATTAGCGAGTTAATTTTAAGGCTGCTCGCCCGCGCCGGGATTAGAAACCCAAAGCCCGTACCTCAAAGCCCGCGCCTCAAAGCCTGCGTACCCTGCGCGATTTCGCCCGCGACCATTTTGTGTCCAGCTTCTCGTCAAAAACGATGTCGAGATCCGCGGGCGCGGTGTGCCACGAGCCCCGGTCGATCTCGCTCTCGAGCTGGCCGGCGCTCCAACCGGAATAGCCGGCCGTGAAAATCACCCGGCGCGGTCTCATGCCCCGGGCGATGGCGCGGAGCACCTTGGCGGTCGGGCTGACGCCTAGCCGCTCGCCCACCCTGAAGTCAGGGGTGATTCCGGTTTCGGTCGAGTGGACGGCGAAACCGGCTCCGGGGGAGACGGGCCCGCCGTAGTGGACGGCCACCTTTCCCGGGTCAGGGGGCGGTGTGATTTTCAACTGCTTGTAAAGCGCGGCGGCGCTCACCTTTCCGATCATGCGGTTGATGATGAGCCCGAAGGCGCCCTTCTCGTCGTGTTGAATCATCAGGATGACGGTTTTTTGAAACCGTGGGTCGCGCATGCCGGAGGTGGCGACGAGGAGACTGCCCGCGTGGGAGAAACCGCTTCTCTCGGGGCCCGCGTTACCAGAGCCCGCTCCGCCGGGAGGCACCACGGCGCCGCCCGGCGTACCCATCAAGCCAAAAAGAAGCGCTCCCAGAAAAAGCGCACCCGCGAGGCGAGACAAAAATCCGGCTCCCGGCGCTGCTCCCCTGGCTGGTCCGCTCACCTGACACCCTCGCTGGTTGAAGTATGAATAAAACGCGCCCGGTGATTGTACCCCGGATTTCCCATATGGATTCTTGATTTTCACGCCACCCAGGCTGATTGCGGTTTAGACTGCCCTTCGCTCCCGTCAGGGGAGAGTTCCCCCTCCCTTGGCCGATTCTCTCAAACCAACAGACGCTATTTAAGACCCCAGCCCATCGGCGGAATTCCGCTTATGGAAAATGCCCTATCGGCGAAATTCCGCCGATAGGTATTAAGAAGATAAAAAGACTGATTTTTAAAATAAATGAATACAGCTGTTTATTTTTTTGGTGAAACTTCTCCAGTTTGGCACCAGCCTTGCTCTAATAGGGGATATGCCCGTTACAATAATCCTATCCCAAAAAGGAACGAAATCATGAAAACGATTACCGGAACGAAAACGAATTCTCTTAACTCTCTCGACAGGAACGAAGCCATGAAAACGAAACGACTCACCGGAATCATCACCGCACTAACGCTCGCATTTCTCTTTCTCCTCACCGCCGCCACACCCAGCGCCGATGCGTGGCAACACGATACGGGCTGCTCACAACGGCAAATGCCTGGACGTTGCCAATGCCAGCACGGCAAACCTGGGCAATGTCCACCAATGGGGGTGTCATGGCGGAAACAACCAAAAGTGGAATTTGAATGGTCCACAGACCCCCAACCTCATCGGGATGTCGCCGACCAATGCTAAGACGGCGCTTGTGGCGGAGAATTTAAATTTAAGCAATACGGTCACCTATCAAGATATCAATAACCGCGAGGATCTTCATGGCAAGGTGGCCTACCAGTACCCGCTGGCGGGCCAGCAGGTAAATCCCCTAAGTTCCGTAGCTCTCAAGTTGTACAAAAGTAACCCGCCAGTCCCCGACATTATTGGTAAATTGCTGGAGCCGGGCAAAACAGCGCTTCGCAGTGTCGGGCTGATAAACGGCCTGGAATATGTTGTAACGACCAACACTGCTATTCATCACAAGATAATTAGTACCAACCCGATCAAAGGGACCATTGTGACTCGGGGAACCAGGGTTGGGATTAAAGCGTATTATTACGGTGCCCCGACGAACATTCCGAGTGGACTCTATAATACGCAGGGAAATTCTAGTGGTTGCACATATAAACATGCAAAAACAGTACTAGAGGCAGCAGGTTTTAAAGTAACATTCAAAACATATAAGTTTGCGAGTTTATGGAATACCAGAGTGCATAAATTGCATGTTTATCGGAGTGGATCTTGGCAGAGGGTTCGCCCACAGGAGCCCCATAAAAGTACCATTAGAATTACGTACTACAATTAATTGGGGAGCGTGTTACACGTGTGCCTCTTGAAGCAGGCGTTGACTGAGCCGATGAATTTCACGCGGCTGGCCGGAGGAAGTTTAAAGGCCCGCTAGCTGAGGAAAGAAAGTAAGAGAAGAAGAATTACCCTCCGCGCTCACTCGTTGGGCGCGAGGGTTTTCGTTTGGCCCCATCCGGGGCGGGGAGAAGATTCCAGAATTCCCGGCAGGAAAAAATTGTCCGCCTTTTGTCCGAGAATAGGAGCCTACCAGATTCTACTCAGCCCTAAAGGGGCGGGTGAGTTTGCCTAATTTATATGGGTGTACATGAACCAGTGAAAAGCGGAGGAGAGATTTAAGCGGTTTTCAGGAGGCGGCTTCGGCCTGCTTGTTGGACTCGCGCAATTTCTCGGACATCTGCCGGGCGATATGGAGGGAGATTTTAAGCGCCAGGGCGGGCATGACCAGACTGACGATATCGGCGGGAACCTCGAAGAGCTCGGTGTCCTCGGCGGCGGTGGCCGTGGCGGTTCTCGGAATATGCTCGAGCAGGGCCATCTCCCCGAAAATATGGCCCGATACCATGCGGGCGATCTCGCGGCCGCTCTTTGAGATGATGATCTCGCCGGAGAGGATAAGAAAAAACCTGTCGGCGATGTCGCCCTCGTTAAAAAGGACCCGCCCTTTTTCGCAGGTTATCCCCTGGCAAGAGGCGAGGAGCTCGTGGACCTCCCGCTCCTCGAGTTCCGAGAAAAACGAATAGTTCCTCTGAAGCTTTTCGATAACCGGCCGGAGCTTCCGAAAATCCGGCTGGCTGCACTTCTGCCGCGGGCCTCGATCGACGCCATTCATGCGCTTTTAACTCCCGGAACTTTCGGATCGCACCCCTTCGGAAAGAAGGAGCTTTTGGGCCACTCTCTTAAAAAAGGCGATCCGGAGACTGATTGGTCAGCCGGCACTCCCGGAAAACCCCCTGTTTCCCAAAAACGCCCTTGGGGGCCGGACCGCTGAATATTAGGCAAGAAATTCTTCTAGCGCTTGTCGTCGTCCTTCTGTTTGATCAAATCCATCCCAATCCGGAACGGCATGATCAAAAGCGCGGTGACAACGATGATTCCCCAAATAGTTTCCACGGCCGATATCTCCCAAAAACGAGAAAAAGTGAATACTGGCGGTGTGACCACCGGCATGCCCATGTGGTATCGCAAGTCACATTCCGGCGGTCGAGGAACGGAGCCAAAAAAAGAAAAAAATTCGACGGCATATAACCATCTATTTTTAAAAGTGAAACAGACATACAAAATTTGAGCTAAATTCAGACATTTTATTATTTATATAAATATGACCGGCCCCGCATATGGCCATGGACAGGGGGATTATTGACGCGGGGGGGATATTTGGCATGAAACCAGAAAAATTTTCCGCCGGAGGGGAGGGGAGTACGCTCCCACGACCACGATCTTATATTATTTATATTAACAGGCGACCCGCCGAATAGGGCTCACATGGCCGCCCGGGCCTCGAACTCTTCCTATTGAGCCCACCCGGCGGGAGAGGTCAGCGGGGTTTGATTGGGTGTGGTCGGCGACTAGGTGGGCGACAACCCGGAGACCCGGCGGCCCGTCGTCTGACACTCAAAAGATTTCCGCCTCGACCGGCAAAAGACTATAATCCCCCCGTTTCGAAACCCCAGTATCCGCCAAGAAGGATTGTAGAAATGTCCGCCATTCGCATTCAAAAGATCATTTCCCAGGCAGGCGTCGCCTCCCGGCGCGAAGCCGAGCGCCTCATCCGCGCCGGAGCGGTGTCGGTCAACGGCGAGATCGTCACCGAGATGGGGACACTTGCCGACCCCGCCCGGGACGCCATCAAGGTCCGGGGCAAGCTCCTCTCCCGGCGCGAGGAGCCCGTCTATCTGGCCCTGAACAAACCGCGCAACGTGCTCACCACCATGCGGGACGAGGAGGGAAAAGATCGGCCCACGGTGGCGGAGCTTCTGCCGCCGAAGAGGCGGCGCGTCTTTCCCGTCGGGCGGCTCGACTTCGACGCCGAGGGGCTGCTTCTGCTGACGAACGACGGCGACCTCGCAAACCGGCTCACCCACCCCAGCAACGAGATTCCCCGCATTTACGAGGTGAAGGTGAAGGGTGCGCCCGGAGAGAAGGCACAGCGCCGCCTCAACCGGATGGCCGGCGGGAAAGACAGCCCCTCACCCGAGAGCGTCCGCATCCGCGTCATGAGCCGAAAAGCAGAGCGCAACACCTGGCTCCGGATCGAACTTCGCGAGGGCAAGCACCACCAGGTCAAGGAAATGTGCGAGGCCGTCGGCCACCCCGTCCTCAAACTCGTGCGCCGCTCCTTCGGCGGAATTACGATGAGAGGCCTCGCAAGGTCGGAAATCCGCACCCTCTCTGAAAAAGAGGTCGCCCACCTCAAGGCGATAACCGACCCGGATCGTCCGAAAACAGCCCGACCAAAAATGGACCGGCCGAAAATGGGCAAGCCCGCCCCGGCCAAGGGACCCCGGCCCAAAGGCCAGCAAAAAACTACCCGGCCGAAGGCTACATCCCGGTCCCCCGCCGCTCCGAAGCGCAAATCCGCCTCCCGGCCCAAGAGTCTTCGACTCAAGAGTTCTCGACCCAAAAGCTCTCAACCCAAGAGTTCTCGACTCAAGAGTTCTCAACCCAAGAACTCTGGACTCAAAAGCTCTGGGCTCGAGAACCAATCGAAAACTACCCGGCCGAAAACGCACAAACCGAAAGCTTTTTCCCGAAAGAAATCCGGAACCCGGAGATGAATCGCTGCCTGGCCGCTGCCCTCGCCGCCGCGCTGTTGCTCGCGGGGCCTGGCGCCGCCACCGCCGCCCCCCAAAAAACAAAATCCCGCTTTCAGGTGGACGGCACCTCGGTCATCCTCCGCCAGAACCTGGCCGCCGCCCAGCGCCGGGCCGTCGGCGCCGGTCTCCGCAAATCGGTCTACCAGGCCGTTCTCCAGTCCATGGGCGAGGCGGCGATGGTCCAGTTCCGGTCGCGCATCGACGGCGCCATTCTCAAGGAGGCCGCGCTGTATGTTCAAAGCTACCGGATGCTCAAACACGAGGTGGACGAGGACGTCAGACTGGTGAAGGTGGGCCTCGAAGTGGTGGTGGACCTTTCCGTCGTGGACGAGGCGATACGCTCGCTCCAGCTCGCCCGGGTCAAAAAGGGGGAAATCCGCCTTCTCTTCCTGGTGGTGGAGCAGATTTTCAGGTCCGGAGCGCGGGGCGGAAGAGAAGCGATTCGCCTTGAGGGAAACCAGCTCGGCACCGCCGAACGGCGGCTCATGTTTGACTTCGCGCGCGCCGGATACACTCCGGTCAGCCCGCGCGCCCGGGGACGGCGCTCCTATAAAAGTGCGCTTTCGTCCGCAAGCGGGAGACTGGCAAAATCCCTGATTCCCGAAGTCCGGCGGGTGTTCCCGCCCCCTCCCCGCCCGGCGGGACGCGGAAGAGCCCTGAGCCAAAAAAGAGGGAGCCAAAAGGCCTCGAACCAAAAAAGAGGGCGCCGAAAACTCCCAAAACAAAAACCCTCAAGCCAATAGCTCTCAAACCAAAAACGCTCAAGGCCAAAACCGGGGAACCAGAAGCCGGAGGGCCACCGGGGATAGCTGTGATATGATCCCGGCACCAGGCGAGAACCAACCTTTGCACGGAGACTCTGTGCTCGATGACCGAAGACGCATCGCGGGGCTCACCCTCGCCAACAAGATCACGATCTCGCGAGTCCTGCTCGTGCCGGTGTTCGTGGCCTGCCTGATCTACAGGCGCCCCGGCCTGGGGTTGATTATTTTCCTCCTCGCCAGCGTAGCGGATGTGATGGACGGCTATCTCGCCCGTAGCCAGGGGGAGCCCACCGCGCTTGGAGCGATGCTGGACCCGATGGCCGACAAGCTGCTGATGTTTTCGGCCTATGTGATCATGGCGGCCTACGGGCTGATTCCCGCCTGGCTGGCGATAACGGTCATCGGCCGGGACATCGTAATCAGCACGGGTTTTTTTTGGCTCTATCTCGCGAAGGGGTTCGTCACCCCCGCTCCCACGCACCTGGGAAGAACCACGACTGTTACCCAGGTTCTGTCGATGGTCTTCGTCCTGCTCGCGTGGACGGCGAACACCGGGACCCCATGGGCGCTGACCCTTCTCTATTTTTTGACGGGGGCGCTGACCGCCGCCTCGGGGGTTCATTACGCCTTCTTCGTGGGCGGGCGGACGCTCTCGCGGCGGGAGGGCCCGGAATGACAGGAATGGATTGCGGCCTCCGGCGGCTCAAAGCCGGAAAAGGAAACCACCGGAGATGAACGATCACGAATCACAACATCTGCTGACCTGGAAGCGTATCTGGCTCATCCTGATCCTGATCGCCGTGATCTGGGTGATGATCAGCGCACGGGCGGCGCTTTTTCCCATCGTCGTCTCCTTCATCCTCGCCTACCTCCTGAACCCGATGGTCCAGTCCCTCGAACGAAGGAAAATCCCGCGGACGGCGGCGATCCTGCTCCTCCTGCTCGTCCTGGGGGTCACGCTGCTCCTCCTTTGGGTGGGCATCGCCCCGGTCGTCAAAGAGCAGTTCGTCACCTTTTCGAAGCGGCTGCCCGGCTATGTCAAGGTATTGGAAGGATGGCTCGAAACCGTCCTGATCAGGCTCCAGGTGGCCCAGCCCGATGAGGCCCGGAAATTCCTCTCCGAGAATCTCTCGGCGCTCGGCCAGCTTCCCCTCGAAGCCCTGCGCACGGGCGGGAGCTTTCTCCTCAAAACCACCAAGGGGATTTTCTCCCTCATCATCGGACTCGCGTTCCTGGCCCTAATTCCGATTCTCACCTTCTACATCCTCCGCGACTTTGATCGCGTCGGAAAGGCTTTCTATAAATACATCCCCTCGAACTATCGCACCGAGGTCCGCTTCCGCCTCGGCCGGCTCGACGAAATGATCGGCTCCTTCATCAGGGGCCAGCTTATCGTCGGAATCTCGCTCTCCATCCTCTACACTCTGGGGCTTTTCCTCGTGGGCGCGCCGTTCTGGCTGATCCTGGGAATCCTCACCGGAATGTCGAGCATCTTCCCCTACGTCGAGTGGATCGTCGGCCTGCCGGTCACCATCGCCTTCACCGCCATCCAGTATCAGGACTGGACACACCCGCTGGCGGTCCTCGCCGTATTCGGGGTCATCTCCCCTGCGGCGGGGATGTTCCTCGTGCCCCGCGTCATCGGCGGGCGCGTCGGCCTTCATCCGGTCGTGGTCATTTCCTCGATATTGATCGGGGGAGACCTGATGGGTTTCGTGGGAATCCTGCTGGCGGTTCCGCTGGCGGCGGCGCTAAAGGTGGGCATCGAAGTCGTCTACGATCAGTACATCAAGCAGTAACCCTTCTACTCCGGCACTTTTATTTCCCACCTCTATTTAGGCGCCTCTATCCCACGGTCGGCGGCGCGGGCCATGAGAAACACGAGGTCCGAGAGGCGGTTCACAAAGACGCACAATTCCCGGTTGTCGATGAGGCCCGACTCCTCGAGGCCCACGAGCCGGCGCTCGGCGCGGCGGATGATCGTCGTGGCGAGATCGAGGGCCGCGCCCGGAGGCGACTCCCCGGGGATCACCCAGTCGTTGATCTGGATGACTTTCTCGTAGCGGGCGACCTGCGCCTCCGCCCACCGGACCTGATCAGGACCGATGCGCTCCTTGAGGCGGGCCGCCTTGCCCCGTAGCGTCGCCATCTCGCTCGAGGCGGTGAAAAGATATTTCTGGATTTCGAGAATTTCGGGCTTCATCCACCCGGGCGCGATGGCGCGCGCCACCCCGAGGGCCGCCTTCGCTTCATCGAAGGCCCCCAGCGCCTCAACGGTTGGCGAGCTTTTTCCCGCCCGGTCGCCGAACCACAGATCTGTGCCCCCGTCGTCGCCGCGTCTGGTTGTGATGGACATGGCCGCCAATCCCTCCCTGGAGAGTATCGCTCCCCTACAACCTCTTGATTACGTCGTTTGCTGCCTGGCGCGTATTGGCGTCGCCGCCGAGGTCGGCGGTGCGGCGGCCGCCCGCGAGGTGCTCGCGCACGGCGGTGTCGAGCCGCCGGGCCGCCCGCTCCTCGCCCAAGTGCTCGAGCATCATCGCGGTGGCGAAGAGCGTCGCCACCGGATTGGCGATGCCCTTGCCCATGATGTCGGGCGCGGAGCCGTGGACCGGCTCGAAGAAGCCCGGAAAATCGCCATTGCCGATATTCGCGCTCGGCGCGACGCCGAGCCCGCCGACGATGCCCGCGCCCAGGTCGGTCAGGATATCGGCGAACAGATTACTCGCCACCACCACGTCGAAAATCTCGGGCCGCCGGACAAACTCCATCGCCGCGGCATCCACGAGAAATTTGGCGGTCTTGATCTTTTTATAGCGCGGGCGCGCGGCAACCTCCTCGAAAACCTCGTCCCAAAGCACCAGCGTATAGCCCTGGGCGTTTGATTTCGTGACGTTGGTGACGTGTTTTCGCTTGCGCCCCCGGGCGGCCTCGAAAGCCGCCGTGATGATCCGGTCGCATCCCATGCGGGTGAAGATCACATTCTGAATCGCCACCTCGGCCGGGAACCCCTCGTAGTGTCGCCCGCCGGCGGGGCTGTATTCACCCTCGGTGTTCTCCCGGAAAAAGAGCATATCGATGTCGCCGGGCCCGTAGCCTTTGAGAGGCGCATTGAGCCCCTCGAACAAGATGATCGGCCGCACGTTGATATAGAGATCGAACACCCGGCGTATCGGCAAAAGGAGCTGCTGGAGGGTGACGTGATCGGGGATGTCGGGGCGGCCGACCGCGCCGAGCAGGATCGTGTCGTGCCCGGCCAGCTTGTCGAGAAAATCCTCAGGCGCCATCCGGCCGTTCTTGAGGTAGTAATCGCTTCCCCAGGGATAGCGGGTGAAATCGAAGCGCAGGCCGCGTTCGAGCTTCGAGAGCGCCTTTAGGGTCCTGACACCTTCGTTGACGACTTCGGTTCCGATCCCGTCTCCGGGGAGCAGCGCGATATTGTGTCTGGCCATTGGGGGAGTCCTTTTTTTGTTCCGCCGCCGCGCGGGCGGCCGGCGGACGCTGGCTGAGTGCCTTAAAGCCCCAGGTTGATCAGATACTCGACCGGGGCGTACTCGTCCGTCATCACGGGGCCGTAGCTGCGTGGGGACGGCGGGGAAACACGGGATTCGGCGGCGAACTTCAGATCAGGGTCCGTCTCCAACCGCTCAAGAAACTTCCGGCGGTGGGCCGCATCGCGGTCGCGGAAGGCGAGCAGGAGGATGTTCTGCGCATTGGCGGGCAGCTTGGGGTCCACGCTGAACACCCATACGTCCGGAAAAACCGAGGCCACCGTCCTGTAGACCGAGGCGTAAAGAGCGCCGCCGGGCCCCGAGCGGGCGGCGATGAGATTGAGCATCATCGCCCCGCCGGGTGATAACCGCTCCCGCGCCTCGGCGAAAAACTCGCGTGTCACCAGATGGGGCGGAATGCTCCTGAGCCCTCTATAGGCGTCTCCGACGATGAAATCCCATTTTCCCCCGGCGCGCTTGAGGGTAAGCCGTCCGTCCCCGCTGATCACCTTGATGCGGGGGTATTTATCGAGGCGAAAATATTTTTTTCCCGTCTCGACCACGTCCGGATCAAGCTCGGCGACAACGACCTCGGCCTCGGGCAGCATCAGGTTAAGTGCCTTGGGCATCGTGAACGCGCCGCCGCCGATGAAAAACATTCGCCGGATATCTGGAACCGCCGCCGGGCCGAGCGCGAGGTAGCGGGTGTACCTGAAATAGGTGGAGCGGTCGTCTCCGATCACCATCGCCCCCTCGGGCTGATAGTCGAGAAAAAGCTGCCGGACCTGCTTGCCTTCCCGCTCCCCCTCGATGACCCGGAGGGTGTGGTACATATTCTCGCGGAAGTGAATCGTCTCCTTGGTGAGGCCGGGCGGACTTCCCGTCCACGTCGCTCCGGCGAGGACGCTGACGCCGGTGAAAACCAAAACGCTCTTGAGCGCCTGGCCGCCGGTCTTCTTACCCCCACCGCCGTCACCACTGCTCGGGGGATATAGGTAGAGCCCGGTGCCGCCTATCACAGCCAGCGCGATGGCGGTGGATAAAAAGATGGCGTTGAGTCCGAAGGTGGGTATCAGGAAAAATCCGGTGATGAAGGTGCCGAAGATACTCCCGGCCGTGGACCAGGTGAACAGGTTCCCGGTCACCGTGCCGAGAGTCTCCGCCCCCCGCGAGGAGAGCTTGACCGCGTAGGGAGTAAGCGCCGCGAGCACGCAGGCCGGGGCGGCGAAGAGCAGCAGGCCGCCGAATATGGGTCCCGAGCGAAGGCTCAGCCCTTTTTCGAGGGTGGGCAAAAACACCGCCCGCAACACCGGCACCAGCGCCACCAGCCCCGCCCCCGCAATCATGATGAGAAAAAACATCCGGGCCGTCGGGTTGCGGTCGGCCATCCGGCCGCCCGCCGCGTAGCCCGCCGCCATGGCGGCGAGGATGATTCCGATCATGCTCGTCCAGGTGTAGAGGGTGTTTCCGAAGTGGGGCGCCAGGACACGCCCGGCCGCAATCTCGATCACCAGGATCGCGCCGCCCGAAAGAAATACCGACAGGAAAAGATAGGAGCCCTTGAGGCCTCCGCTTCCCTCCGCAGTCGTTTCGCCGCCTTTCGCCATTCATACCTCATTCGATATTCGATGGGTGAAAATGAGAGCCCGCACTTTATGGCAGCCCGGCGGGGGAGGCAACCGGGACGCTCTGTAAACGGGACGCCGGGCAACCGGGATGTCGTTCATACGACATCACCCTGGATTTTTCAGGGGCGATCACGCATAAATAAACGGACCCCTTTGTCCGCTCAAGAGGAATTCACCCGGTGCCGGAAGAATTGCCCCCTTTAGGAGATAAAGTATATTTGGACTCGGCCGCCGCCGTCGCCGATATTCCCGACGGGGCGGTTATCCTCCTTGGCGGCTTCGGCGGGGTGGGCGTTCCCGAAAACCTCCTCGCGGCGATGGCCGACCACCCGGCCCGGGAGCTGACTATCGTCACCAACCACGCCGGTTTCGGCGAACGCGGGCTCGCGGTTCTCTTCCGGCAGGGCAAGGTGCGAAAGCTGATCTGCACCTACGCTTTTCACAAGAGCGCCTTTGTCTTCCGTGAAATCTATATGGCCGGAAAAATCGAACTCGAACAGATTCCCCAGGGAACAATGGCCGAGCGCATCCGGGCGGCGGGCGCGGGGATTCCGGCCTTCTACACCCCCACCGGGGTGGGCACCCAGGCGGCCGAGGGCAAGGAGTCGCGCGGCTTCGGCGGCCGGGAGGCCCTGCTCGAGCACGCCCTGCCCGGCGACATTGCGATCATCAAGGCCCACAAGGCCGACCGGTTGGGCAACCTCGTCTACCGGGGCACCGCCGCCAACTTCAACCCGGTCATGGCGGCCGCCGCGCCGCTGACCATCGCCGAGGTCGAGGCCGTTGTCGAGCCGGGCGAGATCGCGCCCGAGGCCGTTCATACGCCGAGCATCTACGTCAACCGCGTCGTATTGGGAGAAAACCTTGAACTCCGATCCGAAGCTTGAGGCGGCCGCCCTCACGCCCGGCGACATCGCCCGCCGCATCGCCCGCGAGATTCCCCCCGGCGCCGCCGTGAATCTGGGGATCGGCGTTCCGACCCGGGTAGCCAACCATGTCGAGCCCGGGCGCGGGGTGATGTTCATGGCCGAGAACGGAATCCTCGGCGCGGGGCCGCGTCCCGCCCCCGGCGAGGAGGATTGGGACCTGATCAACGCCTCGCGCGAGCCGGTGACGGCAGTTCCGGGAGCCTCATTATTCGGCCACGCCGATTCTTTCGCCATGATCCGGGGGGGCCATGTGGACATCGCCGTCCTCGGCGCGCTCCAGGTCTCCGCCCGAGGCGACCTGGCGAACTGGACCGTGCCCGGAGCCGGAAAGGGCGGCATCGGCGGGGCGATGGACCTCGCCACCGGGGCTCGGCAGGTGTTCGCCACCATGACCCATCTCATGAAAGACGGCGGCCTCAAGCTGCTCGAGGAGTGCAGCTATCCACTTACGGCCTCGGGCGTCGTCGGGAAACTTTTCACCGACATCGCTTTTATCGAATTCACCGAAGAGGGCCCCCTCCTCCGCGAGGTGGCGGCGGGCCTCACCGCCGAGGACATCCAGCGCGTCAGCGAGCCCCGGCTCCTTGTCGCCGGGACCATCGGCACGCTGACCCGGGAACCAGAGGCCGCTGAACCGGGGGCCTGAATTCGGAGGAACGGCTCTTCCGCCCAAAGGACCACTTGCACCGATATACGGCAATCCCCAAGATACCGGGGCAGGCCGCCTGAAAGCCCCTGTCTCATGGAGGAAACATGAACTACAGCATCGGGAATATTATCGTCACCACGGTTCACGTCATCAGCGCCATCCTCGCCGTCGGCGGGGTGGCTTTCTTCCGGTTCGTCGCGCTCCCCTACGCCGAGAGCCTGCCCGAGGATCAAAAACAGGATTGCATGCAGGCGCTCCGCACGAAATTCGTCCCCATCCTGCACGGCTCCTTCGCGATACTCATCCTCACAGGGATACACCACATCACCCGGCTCATCCGGACGGGCGTGGGCATTCCGGGAATGCTCACCGTCAAGATCGTCCTTGCTCTGATCATTATTTTCATCGGGGTCGCCCTGACGATGAAAACCGGCTTCGAGGGCATGAAGGAGAAGCGCAAAACCTTCCTCACGCTCAACCTCATCCTTGCTGTGGTAGTCGTCTTCCTGGGAATCTGGATAACGCACGCGTAGACGAGTGGAAGCACCCTTGAGGAAAATTAAAGCGCTTTTGGAATGAAAATATGGTTCTG
>JAPYQX010000022.1 GCA_029937135.1 Nitrospinota bacterium | reverse complement strand
GGATTAACGACGGCGCCGCCGCCCTGGTGATCTCCTCGCGCGAGGCCGCCGACAAGCACGGCCTCAAGCCCATCGGCAGGCTCGTCTCCTGGGGGGTGTCGGGCTGCGACCCCGAAATCATGGGTATCGGACCGGCCGAGAGCAGCCGGATTGCCCTGAGGAAGGCCGGTCTTGAATTCGACGACATGGACCTGATTGAGATCAACGAGGCGTTCTCGGCCCAGTATCTGGCGGTCGAAAAGGAGCTGGGCCTGCCCCGCGACAAGACGAATGTAAACGGCGGGGCCATCGCCATCGGGCACCCGGTGGGGGCGAGCGGAGCCCGCCTCACGCTGACGACGTTGTTGGAGCTCAGGCGGCGGGGCGGAAAATACGGCCTTGCCGGCGCCTGCATCGGCGGCGGAATGGGGCTTTCGGTCATTGTCGAGGCGCTCCCCAATTAGCAGACAAGATGGGACTTTAAATTGAGTCAAATCAATATCTTATTTGATTTTATCGAAAATTTGCTTCGGCTGTTTCGGGCTTATGCGTAATCGTCTAGATAGAAATCTGGGTCATGAGGGATAAGTCATTGAAATATAAGAATATCATTTACGATGTCGCGGACAAGGTCGCCACGCTGACATTTAACCGTCCGAAGGTGCTCAACGCGCTCGATGCCGATACGATGGGCGAGCTTTCGGACGCCCTCGGAAGGGCCGGGAAGGACCCCCTCGTCAAGGTGCTCGTCCTGACCGGCACGGGAGATAAGGCCTTCATCGCCGGGGCGGACATTAATATGCTTGCCGGGCTGACCCCGATGAGCGCCGGGGCGACCTCGCGGTCCGGTCAGGAGGTGCTCGGCGCCCTCGAATCGATGGGAAAGCCCACGATTGCCGCGGTGAATGGATTCGCGCTGGGAGGCGGGTGCGAGGTGGCGATGGCGTGCACGATTCGCTACGCCGCCGATACGGCCCGGTTCGGCCAGCCCGAGATCAATCTCGGCATCATTCCCGGATACGGAGGCACCCAGCGTCTTGCCCGCCTGGTCGGGCTGGGCCGCTCGCTCGAGATCAATCTCACCGGCGATTTGGTATCGGCCGAGGAGGCCTTGCGGATCGGGTTGGTCAACAAGGTCGTGCCGGCGGACCGGCTCCTCGAGGAGGTGGGCGCGCTGGCCGCGAAACTGGCCAAAAAAAGCGCTCCGGCGATGGAACTCATCCTCCGCGCCGCGACGCGGGGTATCAGCGGCTCCCTGGACGCCGGGCTCGCGCTCGAGGCAGATCTTTTCGGCATCGTGATGACCTCCGAGGACAGCAGTGAAGGGCTGAGTGCATTCCTCGAAAAGCGCGAAGCGAACTTCAGGGACCGATAGGGGCGGTTTGGGGCGATGGCTCGAAGATCTAGCCGAAAAACAGCTAAACAGCGCGCCATCGACTCCGCGCTCACCGTCGTCAAGGAGCGCCGGAACGGCCGCCCGTCGGCCTCGGGGCCAAAGGCCTGGCGGGGCGGGAGCAAGCCCAAAAAACAGATCGAGATCGAGCGCATCGAAAGGTGGCTCAAAAGAACACATCCCCCCCAGGGCTCGCCCGAGTGGGAGGCCCTGTGCACTGAATGCGGAAAGTGTTGCTACGATAAGGTCTGGCGGGGATCGCGGCTCATGCTCCTCAAGAGCGCCTGCGGTTTCCTCGACACGGAAACGAACCTGTGCAAATGCTACGAGGACCGCTTCGAAAATGAGCCCCTTTGCTTGCCGGTCGGCGCCGAAATCATCCAGATGGGCGGCTTGCCCGGCGATTGCCCTTATGTCCAGGGGCTTCCCGGCTACCGCCCGCCGCTCGTGGTGGACAAGACCATCGACGAAATCTGAGTTCCCACCCGCCCCGCTCCTCCCCCGTGCCGTTTGGTAGCCATGTCCAAGTCATCCTCATCCTCACCCGAAGCTGCCGCCATCCTCTCTGGCGATGTTCTCGCGGCCTCACGGCTCATTCGCCGAATCGAAGACGGCGACCCGGCGGCCCGCCCCTTGCTCAAGGAAATCTATCGCTCCGGTAGAGGCGCCCGGACCATCGCCCTGACCGGGCCGCCCGGCGTCGGAAAGAGCACGCTGGCGGATCAGTTGATTAGCGAGTTCAGGGCGGCCGGAAAGCGGGTTGCCCTCCTCGCAGTCGATCCGACGAGCCCGTTCACGGGCGGAGCCATCCTCGGCGACCGGGTTCGCCTCGCGCGCCACTTCACGGATCCGGGTGTCTTTATCCGGAGCATGGCCACTCGCGGCCACCTGGGCGGCCTCGCGCGGGCGAGTGGCGAGGCCATCCAGGTGCTCGATGCGATGGGTTGGGACGTTATTCTCGTCGAAACGGTGGGGGTCGGGCAGGCCGAAATCGAGGTTGTGCACATGGCCGAGACGGTTGTTCTCGCTCTCGCGCCCGGCGAGGGCGACGATGTTCAGGCGGCGAAGGCGGGCATCTTGGAAATCGCCCACATTTTCGTGGTGAACAAGGCCCGACGGGAGGGCGCGGAGCGGAGCGTCAAAATGATCGAGGAGATGCTCCACCTGGGGCCGGATCGGGGACCGAATTCTTGGACACCGCCGGTTCTGAAAACCGAGGCGCTGCTGGGTGAGGGCATTTCCGATCTCATGGAGGCGGTTTCCGCCCGGTGGACCTATCTGGCATCTCATCCCGAGGTGGCCGAGGCGCTGGGGCGCTCGCGCGCGCGGCATGTTTTGACCGAGACGATCAAGACCCTCGCCGCCGGCCGCGCTATCGACAGCCGCGAGGGGGAGCCAGAGTTCCAGAAAATCCTCGCCGATATCGCGGCGCGGAAAGAGGACCCCTACACGGCGGCGGAGCGTCTTTTGGGCCCCGCCGGGGGTTAAGGGTCCTTTTTTTAAGGGGAGGGCGCGCATGAAAGGGGCTGAAGCGTTCCGGGTGGCGCTGGTGACGGCGGGCTCGGACGAGGAGGCGGCGAGGATTGCCCGGGCGCTGGTCGAGGAGCGGCTGGCCGCCTGCGTCAACATCATACCCGGGGTGCGGAGCATCTACCGCTGGCAGGGGAAGGTGGAGGATGACCGGGAGGTTTTGATGGTGATCAAAACGAATGCGGAATCCTTCGATAAAATAGAGGAAAGGGTCCGCGCCCTCCACAGCTATGAGGTTCCCGAAATAATTTCTCTTCGGATCGACCGGGGGAGCGAGCCCTATCTGGATTGGCTCGCCGGGAGCGTTTTTCCTTCGTCCGAATAGAAAAATTTGACTAATATCTGAAATTTACGACAACCGGAAAATTTCGATAGGAAAAGCCACCCGCCGGGTGATTTTTATCCATGACGCGCGGTTATGACGCCTTGGCGGATTTCATTGGAAATCGGGCGGCATGGCGCGCGTGGTTCGGATAGCCGGATTTTTCGTGGCGGTAAAGAAAACGCTTCGATTTAGAGAATGGGCAGGTAGGTTGTGAGTTCGAAGTCCGAGACGTGAGCCCGGTAGCGCTCCCACTCCATTTTTTTGTTCGAGATGAATTTGTCGCGTAGTTCACTGCCAAAAACTTCCTTCAAGAGTTCGCTGTTCTCCGCCGCCTTGATGGCCTCGTTGAGGTCGGCTGGAAGGCTGCCGATGCCGCGGGCGGCCCGCTCGGACTCGCTGAGCTCAAGGACGTTTTCCTCGACCGGAGGAACGGGGGGGTAGTTTTCCTCGATTCCCTTCATTCCGGCCGCGAGGATGAGCGCGAAGGTGAGGTAGGGGTTGCAGGCCGAATCCGGGGAGCGGAGTTCGACCCGGGTGTCCGAGGGGCGTCCCTTGCGGTTCGTGGGGATGCGGATCAGGTCGCTGCGGTTCTTGTGCGCCCACGAAATATAGAGCGGGGCCTCGATCCCGGGCACGAGGCGTTTGTAGCTGTTGGCCCACTGGTTAAGGACGATGGTCATCTCGGGGATGTGGCGAAGGAGCCCGGCGATAAAACCGTGGCAGATGTCCGAGAGGCCGTCGGGCTTTGATTCGTCGTGGAAGGCGTTCTCGGCTCCCCTGAAGAGCGAGAGATGGGTGTGCATCCCGTTGCCGTTGCTCTCCTGGAGGGGCCGGGGCATGAAGGTGGCGTAGACGCCGTTTCGCATGGCCACTTCCTTGACGATGAGCCGATGGGTCATCGCGTTGTCCGCCATGGTGAGCGCGTCGCCGTAGCGCAGGTCGATCTCGTGCTGGCTGGGTCCCACCTCATGGTGGCTGAATTCGACGCCGATACCCATTTCCTCGAGATTGAGAACGGTGTCGCGCCGCAGGTCGCTCGCCATATCGAGCGGGGTGAGGTCGAAGTAGCCGCCGTTGTCGAGTTTTTTCAGGGGAAGTTCCGTGGACTCGAAATAATAGTGCTCGAACTCAGCGCCGACGTAGAAGGTGAATCCCTTCCCCGCGGCGGTCTCGAGCGCTTTCCTCAGCACAAAGCGGGGATCGCCCTCGTAGGGCGAGTCGTCCGCCTGGCGGATGTCGCAGAACATGCGGGCGACGGCGCCGCCCTGCTTGGGGCGCCAGGGCAGGACGCAAAAAGTCGTCGGATCGGGATGGGCGAACATGTCGCTCTCCTCGATTCGTGTGAAGCCCTCGATGGAGGAGCCGTCGAAAATATGACCGTCGTACAGGGCGGTTTCGAGCTCCTCGATGGTGATGGCGAAGCTCTTGAGGAAGCCGAGGATATCGGTGAACCACATGCGGATGAAGCGCACTCCCAGCTCACGCGCCTGGTTGAGTACGTATTCCCGGTCCCGATCCTGCATTTCCTCGCTCACTGTTCTCTCCTGGATGGTTTCCGGGGAAGTTTACCTGAATCCCTCTCACATTCACATGGTCGTATATCAGAATAATGGGTGACCTTCCAAGTGAAGGCCCTCCATTATCGTGTTTTGCTTCAGCGGCAGGTCCGGTATTGCCGCGATTCTATTTCTGGTAGGCCTCCATTCCATGCTCGGCGAGGTCCAGGCCGATATGCTCGTCCTCGGGGTCCACCCGCACCCCGATGAAGGCTTTGACCACTTTCCACAGAATCAGCGAGAGCGTGAAGGTGAAGACGCCGACGGCGATAGTGCCGACGACTTGTTTCATGAGGAAGTCCGTGCCTCCCCCGTAGAAGAGCCCCGCCGGCCCGCCGGTGAGCGCGGGAACGCCGAACAGGCCCAGGGCGATGGTGCCGAATATGCCGCACACCAGATGGACCGAGAGCGCGCCCACCGGGTCGTCGATTTTGCGTTTATCGAAAAACGGCACCGCGAAGCAGACGATAACGCCCGCGATCGCCCCGATGAGGACCGAGGCGGCCGGTATGACGAAGGCGCAGGGCGCCGTGATAGCCACCAATCCGGCGAGGGCGCCGTTGACACTCATCGATAGGTCGGGTTTCCCGAACAATAGGCGGGTGGTGATGCTCGAAGTAACCACGCCCGCCGCCGCGGCGAGGTTGGTCGTGACGGCGATATGGGCGATGAGGCCGGGATCGGATGTGCCCATGGTGCTGCCCCGGGTTGAAGCCGAACCATCCGAGCCAAAGGATAAAGCCGCCCAGGGTGACCATGGCCATGTTGTGGCCCGGAATCGGGTTCATCTTCCCGGAGGAGTCGTATTTTCCGATTCGCGGGCCCAGGACGATGCCCCCGCGAGCCCGGCCCAGCCTCCGACCGAGTGAACGACGGTGGAACCGGCGAAGTCGAGGAACCCTCAGCTTCCGAGCCAGCCGCCGCCCCATATCCAGTGGCCCTGGATCGGGTAGATGATGGCGACCAGGACAAAGCTGAAGATCATGAACGAGGAGAAGTGAATCCGCTCGGCGACGCAGCCCGAGACGATGGTCGCGGCGGTGGCGGCGAAAACGAGCTGGAAGAAAAATTTCGCCATAAGCGGGATTCCCGACCAGTTGAGCGAGGAGAAAACCCCTTTGTAGGCGTCGCCCATGGCGGGGCTGTTGTCGGCGCCGAAAACGAAAAGGCCGTTTGTCCCGAAAATGGAATTTCCGTCTCCGAACATCAGGGCGAAGCCGATGACCCAGAAGGCGAGAGAGGAGACGGCCACAACGCCGAAGTTTTTGTAGAGAATGGCGATGGTGTTCTTCGCCCGGCAAAGGCCGGATTCGAGCATGGCGAATCCGGCGTGCATCCAAAAGACCAGGAATCCAGCGATCAGGACCCATGCCGTGTCGAGGGCGACACGCATATCGACGATGCTTTTCTCCAATGCTTTGGTGTCCTGGGCCCAGGCCTTGCCGGCGTCCAAAAAGATCGAAGCCAGGGTGATGATGGCGGCTGCCAGGCCGAAAATACGCATCTGAAATCCTCCGTTTATCGATTCGACATTGTTCCAGAATAAGCCGGTAGGGCAGTCGCCCTTTGATGACTTCGATGCTAGGGCGGCCATGTTTCAGGGAGATCTCGGATGAGTTTCGGAGGAGTTAAATATGCCCGGATATGAGGGGAGCGCTTCTCGTGGGTAGTGCGGTTTTCGCGGCTAATTCGAGCCGATGTTGAATTTGTAGCCGACGCCCCGGATAGTCGTGATGAATGATTCGCCCTTGGCCTCGATTTTCGCCCTGATTCGGCGAACGTGAACATCCACCGTTCGCGGCCCGCCGATGTAGTCCACGCCCCAGACGAGATTCAGGAGTTGATTGCGGTCAAAAACCCTTCCGGGATTTTGCATCAGATGCTTGAGAAGCTCGAATTCCCGGAAAGTGAGATCGACAAGGATGCCGTTGAGGCGAATTTCGTAATGATCCTCGTCGAGAGACAGGCCGGTTGCCTTGGCGCCGGTGCGGGCGAGTTCGGTGTCCGTGGAAAATTTCCGCTCGCAAAGGTTCCTGACCCGGAAGAGAAGTTCTTCCTCGCGGACGGGTTTGACAAGTATGTCGTCGGCCTCGATGGGGGTTCTGAGAGTCTCAAGCCGCCCCGGATCGGCGATGAGCAGAATCGGCAACATGCTCCAGATTCGAATCTCGCCGGGGGAGGGCAGTGCGGGGGCGTCGTCGAGTAAAATGAGGGCGAGGCCGCGGGCGCGGATCTCCTGAAGGGCGGTGTTTTCTTCTTCGGCCACTTTGCAGAAGTGCCCCTCGCGCCGGAGCGCCCGGGTGAGCGCTTCGGCGAAACCATCGTCGGCAGTGTAGATCAACAAGTTTGCCATCTGGTCCGCTCCCCCCGCCGAGTCATTCGGAAGGTTGGGGCAAATTATATAGCCGATTATGCGGCCGGAGGAAAGGGAGGATAAATAATTGTGTTTATGCGGAGGCGGAGCGGGATATTTATATTCTTGTAATATGCTCGGTCATGGAGACAAGGCTGTCGAGATTGTGCGCGGACATGAAGTCGTCGCAGTAGGGGAGGGCGGTTCGCATTCCCCGGTCGATGGGCCGGTAGCCGGGGCTTCCCAGAAGGGGGTTGAGCCAGATCAGGCGGTGGCATTTCTTGGTCAGCCGCTCCATCTCCTCGCCGAGGATTTCGGTGTCGCCCCGGTCCCAGCCGTCCGAAATGATCAATACGATAGTCCGGCTGTTGACGATGGTTCTTCCGTAATCGACATTGAAAGTCCGAATGCAGTTGCCGATTTGTGTGCCTCCGCTCCAGTCGTGCACTTCGCTGGCGAGGCGCTCCAGAGCGAAATGAACGTCCTTGTGGCGGAGGTAGGGGGTGGCGTCGCTCAGCTTGGTGCTGAAGACGAAGGTGCGCAGCGATTTGATCTCATTTTGAAGGCTGTAGAGAAACTGAATCAGGAACTGGCTGTAGCTGTCCATCGACCCTGAAACGTCGCAGATGAGGATAATCTGGGTTTTCTGGATTTTTCGCTTCCTTCGGAAGAGGCGAAGGACCTCGCCCCCGGTTTGTATGCTCCGCTTGACACTTTTTTTGAGGTCGATGTCCTTGGCGCGGAGGTCGTTTTTTTTGCGACGGCTGATCTTTGTCGCGAGTTTGGGGACGATTTTCTGGATGAGGCGGCGGAGATCGGCAATCTGGTCGGCGTCAAAGGTGGAAAAATCCTTAGCGCCGAGCACTTCGGCCGGACTGTAGGAGGGGGTTCCCTCCTCGTCCTCTTCGGCGTCGCCCGCTTCGCTCGAGGCCGAGTCTTCCTCTTCGGTGGGAAGCCCGGAGCTTTCCTTGCCTTCCTTTTGGTCCTGATTCTCGGCGTCCTCGCTCTTTTCGCCGCCGGCCCCCTCCTCGCCCGCGCCGTCGGGGATGTCTTCGTCGAAAATGTCGCCCATGGCTTCGCTATTGTCGCCGCTGTAGGGATTTCCCTCCTCGTCGAACCAATACCGCCGGAATACCGCGTCGAACAGGGCGATTTCCTCGTAGCTCGATATCATGTTCGAGCGCGTTGCCACGTACAGGTAGTCGAGGTCGGTAACTTCGAGATGCTCGAAAGACCGGAAAACATCAATGATGCGGCCCGAGGTGATTTTGAGCCCTGCGCGGCGAAGAACCCGGCAGAAACCGATGATCTCTCCCTTGAGCCCGTGTCCGGGAGCCCTGATTTTTCGGTGTGGGAGGGAGCCTGCAACGACAGGACGAATGGTCATGGCAATTTGTGGGGTGGTCCGGACTAGACCTCCACCTCTGGTGAAAGGTGGGCCGTGGCGACCATTCTCTCGATTCCGTCTTCCTCGATGCGCTTGATATCGTCCTGGTATTTCAGGATGCAGCCGAGGGTCTCGCGGACCGAATCGGCATCGAGCTCGTCCTTGTGGAGAGCGAGCAGCGCCTGGGTCCAGTCGAGGGTCTCGGCGACACCGGGCCGCTTGTAGAAATCCATTGTCCGGGCCTCGCTCATGAAGCGGCAAATCTGCTCGGCGAGTTTTAAGGGTGCCTCGGGGACCTTGGTCGTAACGATCTCGACCTCTTTTTCGAAAGAGGGATAATCCACCCACAAGTAGAGGCACCGGCGCTTGAGGGCGTCGTGGATTTCCCGGGTCCGGTTACTGGTCAGGACAACGACTGGATTCCGGGTGGCCTTGATCGTTCCCATCTCGGGGATCGTGATTTGAAAATCCGAGAGAATTTCCAGCAAGAACGCCTCGAATTCCTCGTCCGAACGGTCAATCTCGTCGATGAGAAGGACCACCGGTTTCTCCTTCGAGCGAACAAGGGCGCGAAGGAGGGGACGTTCAATGAGGTATTCCTCGGAGAAAATATCCCTCTCGATTTGTTTGGTGTTGCCCTTGGCTCCCTCCTCCATCTTGATATGGAGCAGTTGTTTGGCGTAGTTCCATTCGTAGAGGGCCGAGTTGGAGTCGAGGCCCTCATAGCACTGAAGGCGGATAAGCTCGGTGTCGAGGAGCGTGGCAAGCACCTTGGCGAGTTCGGTCTTGCCGACACCGGCTTCGCCCTCGAGGAAAAGCGGTTTTTCGAGCTTCATTGCGAGAAATAAAGTGGTCGCGAGAGTCTTGTCCGCGATGTAATCGTTTTGCCTGATGCTCTCCTGAACGGCTTCGGGCGATGAAAAATCAAATTCGAGAGACTTGCGGCGTTTTGCGCCGCCCGATTGTGATGGTGTCACGATTCTCTTCCTTTATTTGGTAGCCATCTCGGCCGCAGCCGCTTCAATGGAGTCAATAATTTTCACATATCCCGTGCAGCGGCATAGATTCCCGGAAATCCCCACCTTGATCTCCTCGCGAGTGGGCGAGGGATTCGCGTCCAAGAGGGCCTTGGCGGCCACGATCATGCCCGGCGTGCAGAATCCGCACTGGATGCCGCCGAGCTCGATGAATTTCTCCTGGATCGGATGGAGGTTATCGACAGTACCGATTCCCTTGACGGTTTCGAGTTCGCTGCCGTTGGCCTGGACGCCCAGCATGCAGCAGGCGTTGACGGCCAAGCCGTCGAGCATGATGGTGCAGGCGCCGCAGTCGCCAGCCTCGCACCCGTTCTTCACCTCGGTGAAGCCGAGATCACGAAGCAGATAGAGCAGGGATGTATGCGCGGGTACATCGGTTTCGACCTGTGCGCCGTTGACCGTGAATGAGATCGAAAGCTTGGCGGGCGGGCTGTAGGCGGCCGCCTTTGAGGCGCTCGCGCTTTTCCGCCTGGATTTCGAGGCGGATTTTTTCTTGGTTGTCTTTTTCTTGGCGACCTTCTTTTTCGAAGTTTTCTTCTTCGCGGTCTTTTTCTTCGTGACTTTTTTCTTCACCGCTTTTTTTGTGGTTTTTTTCTTCGCGGCGCTCTTGCGTGCGGATTTCTTTTTTGTTGCGGCCTTTTTCTTTGCCTTTGATTTCTTCCTGGTCGCGGCTGCCATTTTTGACCTATTCTCCCAAAAAAAATGAGAAGTGTGAATTTAGCTGGGGTCTATCGAAATCCCGGCCGCCTGGCATATCAGGCGCCGCGGCAGGACCTCGCACATCAACTGGCGGTATTCGGCCGAAGCGCGGATATCGTCGATCGGTGTTGCGACGACGACGCAGGCTTCAGCGGCTTTCTGGGCCAGATCGAGCGTAATCTTGTTTCCCTCAAGGATTTTCTCGGCCTCGTAGCACCGGATGGGAACGGGCGTCACCGAGCCCAGCGCGATTCCCGCCTCCTGGCAGGTGCCTCCCTTCATCTTCAAAACCACCGAGGCGCCAACGACCGTAATCGCCATGGCATTGCGCCGGGCGAGTTTGTAGAAGCCGTGAAGGTGGTTTTTGCCGGGGGAGGGGAAAGTGATTTCCGTGATGATCTCGCCCGGTTTGATGTCGGTTTTGCGGTACCCGGTGAGGAATTTGTCGAGCGCGACCGTCCGCCTTCCCCTTGGGCCGGCAAGCTTGACGGCTGCCTTCAGGGCCAGGAGGGGAGGCGCGATGTCGGCGGCCGGGCCCCCGTCGATGAGGTTGCCGGCGACAGTCGCCCGGTTCCGGATGATGGGGCCGGCGAACTTGGCGGCCATGGCCACGAGAATGGGCGCTTCACGGGCGATGAGGCGGCTCTCCAGGAGGTCGGTCACGGTTGTGAGAGCCCCGAGTTTTATCGTCCCCTTGGCGGCGGAAATCCCCGTCAGGGATTTGATGCGCATGAGGTCGATCACAAGCTTTGTCTCGCCGCTGTGATCGTGCCGGAGGTCAGGCATGAAGTTCGTGCCTCCGGCGATGAATTTATATTTCTTTCCCTTGGTCGCCTTGAGAGCGGCCTGCACCGTGGTTGGAGTTACAAAGTCGAATCCCCGCAATGTTCACCCCCGCCTTTCGGAATGTCCGCTTTAAAAGGTAGCCGACATTCAAACAATATTCGATGTGGCCGAACCGTCTGAAAAATTACCCACCCTGAATTTAAAGGAGAAGACGGTCCGCCTAAAAGCCTGGAAATCCCATAAAAATCAATGCTGAAAAGCTTATTTGATGGACTTCACCCCTTTGGAATTTTCGCGGCTAACCTATCAGTTCCCCCCGTCCGGCGTCAAGTGATCGGACCCTTGCGGGCTCGGGGAGGGCGTCATAGAATTTGCTTGATAGTCAATTACTTGGGCGTGTCCCGTGAGCAATCTTGAGGGTTTCTCTTGCATGAATCGAATGGGTTGAAACCCACCCGCCGCCGAATCGCTGTTTTTAGTCTGGGCTGCAAACTCAATCAAGCCGAGGGCGAGGGGATTCGTCATCTGTGCGGCGAGAGCGGTTGCGAGATTGTTCCCTTCGAGGCCGAGGCGGATGTTTATGTCATCAACACCTGTACGGTGACATCCGAGGCCGATCGTGAGGGCAGGCGGCTGGCCCGGCAGGCGAGGCGCCGGGCGCCCGTGGGGGCGAAAATCATCCTCGCCGGCTGCTCGGTCCAGGCGAACCCCGGGGGGATGCTCATTCCGGAGGCGGACCTTCTTTTGGGCAATGCCGAGAAGATGCGCCTTCCCGAGCACTTGGCCAGCGCCGTGTGGCGGCCTGACACTGAGTTGCGGGAGGAAGGGGCGCCCGCCGAGGTGCGCGCAGCCGCTATCGGCCGCCGCGACGAACTGGACGTTATTCCCATCGAACATTTCGAGGGCAGGACAAGGGCCTACCTCAAGGTCCAGGACGGGTGCAATTTCTCGTGCTCGTTCTGCGCGACGACCCTCGCGCGCGGGCCAAGCCGTTCTCTCGCGGCGGATGATTGCCTCCGTCACGCCCGGCGGCTGGCCGGGGGGGGGCACAAGGAAGTTGTTCTCACCGGCGTTCATCTGGGCGCCTATGGCCGGGATTTGAAACCAAGGGAAACCCTGAGCCGCCTCCTGGGCCGATTGATCGAGGAGGGCGGATTGCGGCGGGTGCGCCTCTCCTCCGTTGAGCCGGGGGAGGTGACGCGCGAGCTTGTGCGCGTCAGCGCCGAGAGCGCGTTTGGAAGGAAAAAAACGGGAGCCTATGCGTGCCGCCATTTTCACATTCCGGTTCAGAGCGGGGACGACGGAATTCTCCGGGCGATGGGACGCAACTATACGGCCGAGCGGTGCGCCAGGCGGTTCGCCGAGCTGGCGAGAGTGATTCCCGGAATATGTCTCGGGGCCGATTTCATCGCGGGTTTTCCGGGCGAGAGCGCGGAGGCCTTCGACCGGACGATGGCCTGGGTCCGGGAGTCTCCCATCGCCTATCTTCATGTTTTTCCTTACTCTCCGCGCGAGAATACCCCCGCCGCGCAGATGCCGGGCCGTTTGCACGGAGAGGAGTCCCGCCGCCGGGTTCGCGCTCTGAGGGAGCTTGGCCGGCGAAAGTGGGCCGCGTTCGCGGCCTCACAGATCGGAGCCTCGCGGCTTGAGGTGCTTATCGAGGGACGGCGCAAGGACGGCCTCCTCAGCGGCCTGACGGACAATTACGTGCGTGTGGCGATTGATGGACCCGAGGAATGGATTGGAGAGATTGTGCCCGTGCGCCTGTCGTCCGGCGGCAGGGGCGGAGCCCATGACCCGGCCGCCGGCCGGGAAGAGGCTATTTTGGGAGTGGCGGTGTAATGAGCGACGCCCAATCGCGTCCAGACCCCTACGACGAGGGGGGGCGGGAACTCGACGAGCAGGAATCCTCTCGCCGCGTTATCACGCTCCTTTCGGACTTCGGCACCGACGACAATTCCGTCGCGGTGATGAAGGGCGTCATATTCGGTGTGAACCCCGAAGTCCAGATAGTGGATATCTCGCACGCTATCGATCCCTACAACATCGAGGTCGGCGCCGATGTCCTCGCGATGGCGTATCACTACTTTCCAAGGGGAACGATTCATATGGCGGTGGTGGACCCCGGCGTTGGCGGAGATCGCCGGGGTATCCTGGTGGCCACGGAAAACTATCTCTTCGTGGGGCCGGACAACGGGATTTTTTCCCATGTTTACGATGACCCCGCTTTTCTTTGGGTGAGGGATTTGCGCGCGGTTGATTTTTTCCTGGAGAAAATCAGCTCGACCTTTCACGGGAGGGATGTTTTCGCCCCGGTGGCGGCCTATCTCTCGAACGGCGAGGATCCCGACGATTTTGGCCCGCTCATCGACGACCCGGTGAGGCTGAAGAAATCCGATTGCCAGGTGCGGCCGGGAGGCGGCATCGACGGCGAGGTGGTATATGTTGATCGATTCGGAAACTTGATTACGAATATCGATACCGGGGTGTTCTGGGACGGTGAGAGCCTCGCGGGGGAGAACGAGGGGACGCTGACCCCCACCATTGAAGTCGCGGGGGTGACCATCCTGGGGCTCAGCGAGTTTTACCGGGAAGGGGAAAAGGGGCGGTGCGGCGCGCATTTCAACAGCTGGTCGCGGCTTGAAATTTTTCTTCCCGAGGGCAGGGCGGCGGACGAACTCGGCGCGGGCCGGGGGACGCCGGTAAAAGTGAGATTTCATCTCAATAAATCATAGGAGCTCTACGATGGCGCAAGATCCCGTGAAGTTGACGGTCTATAGCGATTTTTTGTGACCCTGGTGTTTTAACTCGGCCGTGCGCCTGAAGATGATCGAGGAAGAATACGGGAACAAGGTGATTTTCGAGCCCCGGGTGTTCATGCTCCGTCCCGAGCCCGACCCCACGGCCGTATTCAACGACTACCGCCGGAGCAACTGGGAGCGGTGCAACGCCCAGCCCGAATCGGGCGACTACCGGATGTGGGAAAACGGCGGGGACTACCCCATCTGCTCGATGCCCATGGCTCAAGCGGGTTTGGCCGCCCGCGCCCAGGGGCCCGAGCTTTGGGATGCCTTTCACATGAGCCTCCTGGCGGCTCTTTTCACCCATAACCGGGACATTTCCCAGATGGAAGTTCTTGCCGACGTGGCCGAAAAGAGCGGCCTCGACGTGGACCTCTTCCGCGACGAGGTGGCGAGCGAGTTCCACCGCGATCAAGCTGTCAGGGAGTACACCGACGCGATCAACCGGGGGGTGACGGGAATTCCGACCGTGGTCGTGAACGATGAGGCCATGCTCGTGGGCGCTGTTCCGAGGGAAAATTACCGCTTCGTGATTAACCATGTTCTCGAAAACGGCGAGTTGCCTAAGCAGACCTCTCAGGGGTTGCCGCAGTTTTGATGGATGGGGCCCCTCAACGAGACAGGCCGCCCGGCCTGTCCGGCTGCATCACCGATGTTCCCGGATTTTTACTGGGCCACGCCCAGGACCGGGAGGCCCTGACCGGCCTCAGCGTGGTGATATGCCCACCTGGCGCGGTGGGCGCCTGCGAGCTTCGGGGGACGGCGACCGCCACCCGGGGGATAGATGCTCTGCGCCCCGAGCACCTGGTCGGAAACCTGGATGCCGTCCTCCTGACGGGGGGAAGCGCCTATGGTCTTGCCTCGGCGGACGGTGTGACGCGCTATCTAGAGGAGCAGGGTAGGGGGTTCCCGGCGGCCGGCTATAAAGTACCGACGGTGGCCGCCGCGGTCCTGTTCGATCTCGCCTCGGGGGGGGGAGATGTCCGGCCCGATGCCGCGATGGGCCGCGCCGCCTGCGAAGCCGCCGTGGACCGGGAAGGCCCTCAGGGGAGCGTCGGCGCGGGCACCGGCGCCACGGTGGGCAAACTCCTGGGCCGGGAGCGGGCGATGAAAGGCGGGGCCGGGACGGCCAGCGTGAAACTGCCCGGAGGCGGTGTCGTGGGCGCCCTGGCGGCGGTGAATGCCTATGGCGGAGTGTACGATCCCGACTCTGGCGTTGCGCTCGCCGGCCCGCGCGGCGAATCGCCCGAGGGGGGCATCGTCGATACGACCCACTACCTCCGCACCCGTGGCCGCCCCCACGAGGGGTTTTCCGGCCCGGGGGAGAACACCACACTCGGCGTTGTCGCGACCGACGTTCACTTGACGAAGCCCGAAACCCAGAAGCTCTCGCAAATGGCGGCGAACGGTCTGATTAAAACCGTGCGCCCCTCCTACACGACCGTGGACGGGGATGTCGTTTTCGCCGTATCGCGCGGGGGTAAAAAAGAATCTCTCGATGTGGTGGGCGCGGCGGCCCAGGTGGCCCTCGCCCGCGCCATATGCCGGGCCGTCATCGAGGCGGACGGTTTCGGCTTTCTTCCGGCCTGGCGCGACCTGGGATGACGGCGGGCGGCGGCGAGAGCCCCCCCACCCCAGGGGTGTCCGTCCCGGGGGTGCTTGCCCGGGGGGAAGCCGCTCCCTGGGAGCGGCGGGATTATTTCGATCTGACCCTTATCGGATCGACTCATGGATTGAGCGACGGCTTCTCGAACATGCTCGTTCCGGTGCTGGCGCTTATCGTGGCCGACCTGGGTCTCTCGACCGTCGAGGCCGGAACGTTGCTCAGCACGTTTAGTCTGGCGACATTCCTGTTTTTATATCCCCTCTCGATTCTGGCCGATTACACGGGCCGCAAAAAGGCGATCCTCATCGCCGGCCTAAGCCTGGCCGCCTTGTCGTTTATCCTGATGAGTTGGATGCATAGCTTCACCTCCTTGCTCGTGCTCTCTTTTCTGGCCGGAGCGGGAAATTCCACCTACCACCCCTGCGGTACGGCGCTGGCCGCCGAGCGATTTTCGGCGCACCGCTCGTTCGCCATCTCCTATCACGGACTCGGGGGCAATATCGGGACGAGTGTCATGCCGCTTCTTCAGGCGGCCATCGCCGCCGTGGCGAACTGGAGAATTGCCGTTGCCGCCTGCGCGGTTCCCGCGCTGGCCCTGTTGCCGATGGTGGGAGTCCGCTTTCACGGGAAATCGTCCGGGGCGGCCGCGCAGCGCAAAGGGGAGGGTGTCCGGGCGATGCTGGTCCGCGTTTTCAGGAACCGCAATGTCATTCTTCTGGCGCTGACCTACATGCTTCGGGGAATCGGAACGAAAGGGATGATTGGGTTCCTGCCCCTGATCGCCTCGACGAAACTGGGGATGGATACGGCGGCCATCGGGTTGGCCGTTTCTCTCTACTTCGCGGCCGGGGCCGTCTCGAAACCGCTCATGGGCTACTTATATTCCCGTTGGGGCGCGCGGGCCGCGCTGATGGTTCCCCTTCTCGGGGCCGGGGCGCTGACCATGGCCATTCCATTCGCGACCTGGGATACCGCCTTGATTTTGATCTCGATGATGGCGGGGGTCTTCAGCTTCGTGAGCCCCATCATCCTTACGGCGACGGCCGACCTTTGCGAGCCCGAGGTGCTCGCATCCTCGGTTGGCGTCATTTACACCATGCACGGCCTGAGTTTTATCGCTCCCCTGGCGGGAGGGTGGCTGGCGGAGCGTTATAGTCTGGACGTGAGTTTTTTCTTCTATGGGCTCGTCATCTGGTCGGCGATGCTGGTGGCGGTTCGGCTGCCCGGGAAAAAAGCGATTCAACCATTCAACTCATAACCACTCAACTCATGAAACGGGAGGTCAAGATGCCTCGAGAATATTTCAAGGGGACCTGGCAGAAGGATCGGTCTTTTTCCCCGGCGGTCGCTACGCGGGGGGGGAGGATGGTGTGGCTCGCGGGTGTGGGAATGTGGCGGGACGAGGAGGGGAGTTCACTGGCGGGAGATTTCGATGCCCAGGTGCACGCCTCATTCACGCAAATCGCCCAAACGCTGGCCCGCGCCGGCGGGAAACTCGCCGACATCGTGACGATGACAGTTTTTATACTCGATGTGCGCCACGGAAGCCGGTTCGTGGAACTTCGCAAGGAATATTTTCCCGAAAATTTCCCCGGCAGCGCCCTGATTACGGTCGCGGGGTTCGCCAAGCCCGAGATGATGGTGGAAATTCAGGCCGTCGCCGTTGTTGGCGATGAATAACGGAGACGAATAACCCGCCCGGTCAGGCGGTTTTCTTCGTTCTCTCCTGGTAGCGCTGGTTGGCCGCCTCGATTTCCTCGGCATGGGTCTCGACCCAGTACCCCAGTTC
>JAPYQX010000356.1 GCA_029937135.1 Nitrospinota bacterium | reverse complement strand
GTCGATGGGTTAGAAACATATCAGGTCCAAACCGGGCGGTGGCAGAGGGCGCTTAAATTGCGGCTTGTTCGTATTCGGTTTCCTCTTCGGCGGAACCTAGATCTCCAATGCGGTGTGATGCTTCCTCGATTAGTGGAAGAAGGCTTTTTCGATCAATTCCACTGACGGCAACTCCACTATGTCGGCGGCACAAATTGGCGAGCTGAATATCGTCGGCCCGATCCATTTTGTTGAAGATATGGAGGATTGGTGTGTTGTTCAGGCCGATTTCGGCCAGAAGGCGCTCCACGGCGGCCAGCTTCTCCTCGCAGTCCGGGTCGGAGGCGTCCACTACATGAAGCAGCAGGTCGGCGTCCTTGAGTTCCTCGAGTGTGGACTTGAACGCCCCGACCAGATCCTTGGGTAGATCGTGAATAAAGCCGACCGTATCGGTGATGAGGACCTCCCGCTCGCGCGGAAGGCGAAGCCTGCGGCTCGACGTGTCAAGGGTTTCAAATAGCCGATTGGCCACCGGTACGTCGCTCTTGGTCAGGGCGTTGAGCAGGGTGGATTTTCCGGCGTTGGTGTAGCCGACCAGCGAGAGAATCGGCACCCTGCGGCGATCCCTGAGGCGCCGCCCCTGGGCGCGTTTCCGCTGAAGCTGGTCGAGTTCGCGCTCGAGGCGGCGAATCCGCTCGTCGGCGCGCCGCCGGGAGACCTCGAGCTTGGTTTCCCCGGGGCCTCGCCCGCCGATTCCGCCCGTGAGGCGGCTCATCGCCGTGTGTTTGGTCGATAGGCGGGGGAGCATGTAGCGAAGCTGGGCGAGTTCGACCTGAAGCTTGCCCACGCGGCTCCTCGCTCGCTGGGCGAATATGTCGAGGATGATCTGGGTACGGTCGAGAATTTTCATATCCGTGAAATCGGCGAGACTCTGCACCTGGGAGGGCGAGAGTTCCTGCGCGAAGACAAGGGCCTCGGCTCCCGTTTGCATCGAGCGCATCAGAACATCGGCGAGGCGGCCCCGCCCGATGACATAGCGGGGGTCGGCTGCCTTGCGGCGCTGTATCACTCTTCCGCAGGGGATGAGCCCGGCGCTCGCCACGAGGGTTTCGAGTTCGGTGAGTTCGGCGTCCGCCCCCCAGCCCTCTCGGTTCCCCATATCAACGAGTACGAGCAGGGCGCGCTCGCCCGTCTCGTACTGAGTCGAATCGCGCTGTGAGCGGGTGAACTCCTCCTCGAGCGAGGCGATCAGTGCGGCGATGTCGAGATCGAGCCGCGCCATGTCGGGGAAGACCAATTGTTCCCAGGGCGGCGTAGCGCCGTCCCGCGCGGTTTTCCCTCCCTGCTCGGGGCCGGGCGCATCATCCCTGTCTGCCGCGGGGAGAATATGGGCGACATGAACGCGGCCCGTTTCCTCTTTGCCGAGCGCTTCGATAGCGGCCATCGCGTCCAGCCGAAGAAGCGCCATGTCGGTCAAGTCCTCCTGGGAGAGCGGGGAGGGTTTGAGGTGGGTGTGGATGCATCTCAGGCCCCGAAGACGGGAGGTCCCGGCGCGGGCCCGGCCCAGCTCCGGAATCTCGATTCCACGGGCGTCCCCCACGATAACGTGGCGGACAACTCCCTGGCGGTCAACGAGAATTCCAATCTGGCGTGCGATTTCAAAGGAAAGGGAGGCGAGTTCCCGCCCCAGGTCCAGATGAAGCAATTGATCGGCGGGTATTTTCCGGCGGTAGAGTCGCTCGAGGGCGCGAATCTGCTTGGATTTCAGGCCTTTCGTCCGGCCGTGAAGTTTGGCGATAGGGCTACTCTCCTTATCGGAACGAACAGAGTGTATCGGCGGTACTATTTGTAATATTAGTGTCTCGCCCGGAAGGCCGCAAGGTGCGCCGAGGTCGATGTTCCTCCGTGTAACCCCGAGTTTGACAGCCGGAGCGGGCGTAAAATAAAGTGCAGTGCCTTTTGGCCGATCCGGTGTATTTTCAAAGAGTTTTAGGGATCAGGCAGCAGCCGTTTCGTGGAGAGCGTCATGGTGCAGGAACGCGACACCCGGCTTTTTCAGATCGAGGACATGATCCGCCGCCTTCTCCGGCGAAAGGCGGAAGTCCACCTGAGCAACGCCCTGGCAAAAGTCCACCCCGCCGAGGCGGCCCAGATTTTCCGCAACCTTGAATCCGAGGAAAGGCAGAGGGCCTTCGCCGTCATCGCCGACGGCGAGCAGATGGCCGAAATTCTCGCCGAGTGTGATCAGCACATTGTCGGCGAATTGCTCGAACCGATGCCCGACGCGGAGATCGTCACCCTCCTCAAGGAAATCGGCAGCGACGACGCCCGCCATATTCTCGAGGCGCTGCCCGAGGAGCGGGCCGACCAGGTTGTCGAGCAGATGGACGTTCACGAATCGTTCGCCATCGAAGACATTATGGCCTATGCCCCCGATTCGGCGGGCAGCATCATGTCCGATTCCTTCGTGGCCTTCTATGAGGAGACGACCGTCGAGGAGGTCATCGGTGAGGTCCGGAAGGCGAACGAGGTGGATTACGTATTTTATGTGTATGCACTCGACAAGGACCGGAGGTTGACGGGGGTGATTAGTCTTCGCCAACTCCTGCTCGCGGAACCCGCCAAGCGTCTCTCCGAGGTGATGACGTCGGTCGTCTGGAGCGTCAACGTGCATGCGGATCAGGAGGATGTGGCCCGGCAGGTCTCCCGCTATAACATTTTGGCGATTCCGGTCGTGGACGATTCGGGGGACATGGTGGGCGTGGTCACCGTTGACGATGTGATCGACGTTCTCAGGGAAGAGGCGACCGAGGACATCCTCAAGATGGCGGGAACGAACGCCGAGGAGATCGCCGACCTTTCGGTCGGCCGCATGGCCTGGATTCGTTTCCCCTGGCTTTTCGTGAGTTGGGTGGGGGGCGTCGCGGCGGCCTGGTTGATCGGAGGCTTCGAGAAGGAGTTAAGCCAGGTGATAGCCCTGGCCGCCTTCATGCCCGTGATCATCGGGATGGCGGGGAACGTCGGGACCCAGAGCTCAACCATTATCGTCCGGGGGCTGGCCACCGGGAGCGTGAGTCCCAACGCCTGGTTTCGTGTGGTCTCCAAGCA
>JAPYQX010000355.1 GCA_029937135.1 Nitrospinota bacterium | reverse complement strand
CCCCTTTACCCCGATGGACGAGTGGGAGGCCGAGGACCCGCCTCTGATCATCGAGCGCGGGGAGGGGGCCTACCTTATCGACACGCTGGGCAACCGCTACCTGGACGGAGTCTCCTCCCTCTGGGTGAATCTCCACGGCCACCGCCGGGCCGAGATCGACGAGGCGGTCCGCCGCCAGCTCGGCCGCATCGCCCACTCGACCCAGCTCGGCATGGGCCAGGACACAGCCATCGAGCTCGCCGAAAAACTCACAGCCATCGCCCCGCCCGGCCTCTCGCGCGTTTTCTACTCGGACAGCGGCGCCACCGCCGTCGAGGTCGCCCTCAAGATCGCTTTTCAGTATCAAAAACAGCGCTCCCCGGCCCGGCCCGAAAAATCAAAGTTCATCGCCCTGAACCTGGCCTACCACGGCGACACCGTGGGCGCGGTGAGCGTGGGCGGCATCGGCGCCTTCCACGAAATTTTCGGTCCGCTTCTTTTCGAGACGATTCGCGCCGAGTCGCCCTATTGCTACCGCTGCCCCCGTGAGTTCGAGACTCTCAAGGTAAAGGCTGGAGGGGTCGAAACTGGAGAGGTGGAGACTGGAAGGCCGGAGGCCCGGGGAGTTGAGGCTGGAGCCAGTGGGTCCGGGTCCTCACCCTGCGATGTCTGCGCGGGCGAGGAGATCGAGCGGCTCATATTAGAGAGGGCCGATGAGACCGCCGCCGTCATCATCGAGCCGATGGTTCAGGGCGCGGCGGGGATTATCGTTCAGCGGGCGGGCTTTCTTCGCCGGGTGCGCGAGGCCTGCGACCGGGCCGATGTCCTGCTCATCGCCGACGAGGTGGCGACCGGCTTCGGCCGCACCGGGCGGATGTTCGCCTGCGAGCACGAGGCGGTCGCGCCCGACATCATGTGCATCGCCAAGGGGATAACGGGCGGGTATCTGCCCCTCGCCGCCACCCTCGCGACCGAGGAGATTTTTGACGCCTTCCGGGGAGCCCCCGGGGAGGGGCGGACCTTTTTCCACGGCCACTCCTACACCGGGAACCCCCTCGGCTGCGCCGCCGCCCTGGCGAATATTCGGATCTTCGAGGCTGAGGGGACCATCGCCGCTCTACAGCCGAAAATCAAGCAATTTTGGGAGGAGTTGGATCCCCTTCGCGCGCTGCCCGCCGTGGGCGAGGTCCGGGGACTTGGACTCATGGCCGGGATCGAACTCGTGGCCGACCGGGAGAGCAAGAAGCCCCACCCCCCCGAGGCGCGGATGGGCCGGAGGGTGGCCCTCGCGGCGCGGCGGCGGGGGCTGGCGATCCGCCCGCTGGGCGATATCGTGGTCCTCATACCGCCCTACTGCGTGAATGAGGAAGAGTTCGCCCGGATGGCGGGGGTGGCCGCCGAGGCGATTGAGGAGGTCTGTTCCTAAGAGCCGGGTCAGCGGGGCTTCAAATCAACAGCTCGGCGAGTCAACGGCTCCCCGAAGGTGCGCCGACGGGTCCGACCGGCTCGGCCCGGGAGGGAACGCCCACCGGACCCACTTGGGGAGCGCCCGCGGGCGATTGCGGCTCGGCGGCGGGAACTCCGACCGGGGCGGGGGGAGCCGGCGGCGCTTCGGGCTCGGGGGCAGGCAGGAATCCGGCTTCGGCGGCGGCGACAATATCATCGCGGAACCCGAGCGCACCGGCGATAGTGAGGGCGCCGGCGATGGTCTCGGCCTGCTGGCCCTCGATCAGAATAACGACCCGCTCGAAAACATCCTTGAAATTCCCTAAAACCGTGTTGGCCACCGCCTGGGAGGTGAGCATCTCGCTCCAGGCGCCGCCGGGGTGCGCCTCCCGGAACTTTCGGCCGAAGTCCACATAAAGGGTGGCGTCCGGGCCGGGAAAGATAGCCCGAATCTTCACCCCCGGCGGAACGGACGGTGAGGCGGCATCCCCTTCACTGGGCCCTGAGATGAGCGCCTCGAGGGCGCGCCGGAGGGTCTTGAGCGTGGCGCCTCCCTCCTCAATCTCCCTTTGGACACGGACGAGTTTTTCGCCTTCGAGGCTCACGAAATAAAGAGCGACGGGCACCGTCGGGGCCAGGGTGGCGGCTTTTTCCGGATCGCCGAAGGTGGCGATACGGCCCCGCTCAACCAAATCGGCGATAAAATCCGAGAGCGTATCCTGATAGTAAAACGAGCCGCCCGCTCCGAGGAGGAGGAAGGCGACTATCCACAGCCAGCGGCGGGAGCGCTTCATCCTAGTTCCCTCCTTCAACTGTGACCGCCCCCTGGGACTGGGGCCGGGCCGGGGACGCGCCTTCTACTTCCGGGCCGGAGGCTCCGCCTTCCACAACGGCTTCGCCTTTCACAACTGGAGGAAGCGCCGGAAGCTTCGCGTAGCGGACGACTTCGGCCTCGATGGCCTCGATATAGGGGTTATCTTCTTTCATCTCGCGGAGGCGGGCCGCCTCCTCGGGTGTCGAGATCACCCCGAGGTTGATATAGGCGGCGGGCATCCGCGCGCCCTCGAGGGAGCGCAGGAGCAGGGAGCGGATCGGCGGTTTTCGCCCTCCCGCTATTTTGGCGAAGCGCGCCTGAAGCCTCAGGGCGAAACGGCGGCTGGCGGCCAGGTGGATGTTCTGGCCCCGCTGCCATCTCAGGGCGAGGGCGTCGGGCCCCTCGCCCTCCACCCGGGGAGGCCGCTGCGGGGCGGCGACCATGATCGAGGGGCCGCGCGCGTTCGGACGCCATGAGGCATCGGCCTGAATCGAAAGGAGGAGGGAGGCGCCGTTGTGATTGGCGATGGCGGACCGGCGGACGGCGCTGACCTCGGTGTCGGACTCCCGGGTGAGAATCACCCTGACCTGCGGCCAGCGGCCGAGACTCCGGGCGAGCGGCTTCGCGACCCGGAGAGTGAAGTCCTTCTCCACCAGGGCGCCGGGCCTCCGGCTGCCGAAGTCGCGCCCGCCGTGCCCCGGGTCCAGCGCCAGGATAAACGGCGCCGCGGCGGTGGGGCCGCCCGGTCCCGCCACCCGTCCGTCCCCGGGCGCTTCGCGGACCGCATCGCCGGCCGGTTGGGGCGGGGCGGGAGGCGGCGACATTAAAATCACCGCCGCGAAAACACCAGCGCGTCGCGGCCTCAGAGCGTTCAACGAATCACCTCCCGGGCAAA
>JAPYQX010000354.1:519-3134 GCA_029937135.1 Nitrospinota bacterium | reverse complement strand
ATGAGGCCACGTTCCGACGCGTGTCCGAGAGCGAGGCGTTAAGCCCGGGCGCCGTGGCGGAGCTTTACGGGCTCGAGCCCGAGGACGTGAAGATTGTCTATTTTGATGCGGCCAACGCCATCAAGGTGACCATTCCGAGAACGGGCCCTTCCTCTGGAGCGCCTAGGGATCGGGATGTTTACGGCGCTCAGCAGCACGGCCCATTGCTCTCCTTGATGATTCCCTGAGGGATTTCCATGGATGTCGAACGCGTCATAGCTGAGATCGGAAAGAATTTTGAATCCTCCCACATCGAGCGCCTTTTGAAATACATTCGCCAGCCCAGCGTTTCCGCCCTCAATTTGGGGAACCAGGAGATGGCGGAAATGCTGGCCGAGGAGATCCGCGAGGCCGGAGGGGAGGCCGAAGTGATCGAGACCGCCGAGTTTCCGGTTGTGTTCGGTCTTATCGACGAGGGTGCCGATCGGACTTTGCTTTGTCACGGACTCTACGATGTAACCCCGGCGGAGGAACCCAACTGGATGAATCCGCCTTTCGATCCTCAAATCCAGGAACTAGATGGATTGGGTCGCTGCGTTGTGGGCCGGGGAGCGGAGGACATGAAAACGGGAATTGCGTGCGCGATGAATGCCGTCTTCGCCGCGCGTGCGGCGGGCGAGAAGCTTCCCATCAACTTGATGTTCGTCCACGAGGCCTCGGAGCTTGGCAGCGGCGGAATCAAGGATTTTTTCCCCCGCTATAAAGACAAAATGAAAAAAGCGAATGCCGCCTATTGGCTCTGTCCCATGGGGCAGACCGACGGGACCCCCATCGTTCCCTTGGGTCTCAAGGGCAATTTGATGGGCCGGCTCTTCTGCCGCCCCGGCGAGTGGGGCGGGCCGGTGGGGAATGAGATTCATGCCCTGAATTGCAATTGGATCGGCAACCCCGCCGACCGACTTATCGAGGCCGTCTCACATCTGGGAAAAAAGCTTCAGGAGATTTATGACAATGCCGAGGGGTGGGTGCCAAGCGAATCGCAGGAAAAAATGTGCCGCCGGCTATCGGAGCGGATGGACCCGGAAATGATGAGACAGAGCCTGGGGATAAAACGCTTTAAGCAAGACGATTTCCACGCTGCGGTTCGCGCCCATCTGTTCAAGGCGGAGTTTACCGTCATCGGTCTTCAGGCGGGTTTCATTGGCGAGGGCAAATCCGTCAAGGTGAGCATTCCCTCCGAAGCCCAGGCGGTGGTGAACATGCGTTTTCAGCCCGGCGAGGATCCCGGCGAGCGCATCGAGAACGTTCGCAAAATCTTGTCCGAAGGCGGTTACCGCGATATCGAGTTTGTCGTGAATAACCACTATGCGGGTGGAGGGACGCCTCCGGATCACCCTTTAATTAAATGTTTTCTTGAGGCCCATGCGGACATGGGGGTGGACCCGGAGGTGTGGCCGGTTCATCCCGCGGGAATGCCGGTCGTGCTGTGGACCGAGGAGCTTGGGGTTCCATGGATCGGTGGCCTCCCATGCAACGCCATGCGAAAACACGCCGCCAACGAATATGCACAAGTCGATGGCATCCTTCAATCGGAAAAATTCCTCGCGCACTTTTTCGAAGGATTTTCAAAGCTGACGTATTAGAATGGTTGTGCCGGAAGGTGAGGGAGCACTCTCCAGAAGAACTGTTTATCTCAAGTTTTCAAATACAAACAATAGCGGCGATGAGGAGAAGGGAATGGGAGAAATAGAATTCCGGGGTAACGTTGAACGCCTTGAGTCGACGATTGAGGACATGGCGCATTGCGTCTATGGCCTGAAGAAGAATGATAAAACAAAGGCGACCGCCAAAATGGTGGCATCAAGGCTACTCACGCTTTCAGGGGTAGAGTTCAAAAAAGAGGAAGAACCCATCAGGCCCAGGATTCCCCGGAGGGAGGAAGGCAATAATGTCTGAGCCATGGGAATTGACGCTTAGCGATGGGCTCCGGCAGCTCAGCGATGGAACACTGAGCGCAGAGGATTGGCTCGTTTCGATTATCGCCCGGATCGATCAATGCGAGAAGAGCGTGAAAGCCTGGGTGCAGGTGGACCGGGAAGGAGCTCTCGAAGCGGCCCGTTCGGTCGATAGAGAGCGCGAAGCGGGTAAAGAGGTGGGCGCTCTCGCGGGCGTGTTTTTTGGCGCAAAAGACATTTTTGACATCAAGGGCTTTAGGCGGGAGGCAGGTTCTCCGCTCTTTAAGGGATATGAACCTGACGAGGATGCCGTCTGCGTCGAGCGCCTCCGGTCGGAGGGAGCAATCGCGCTTGGGAAAACGGTGACCACCCCTCTTGCGAACGGGGATCCTTCCATCAGCCGAAATCCTTGGAATCTGGCCCACAGCCCAGGCGGCTCCAGTGCCGGGTCGGCGGCGGCCGTGGGGGCGGGCATGATTCCAGTCGCCCTGGGAAGCCAGACGACTGGCTCTACGCTTCGTCCCGCGAGTTTTTGCGGTGCAGTGGGGCTCAAACCGACATATGGCCGCATTCCGCGCGGCGGTATTTTGAAAGTGTCATGGACATTCGACCATGCGGGAATCATCGCCCGCTCGGTAGAGGATGTCGCCCGGATGCTCACGGTGATGGCAGGGCCAGATG
>JAPYQX010000354.1:0-509 GCA_029937135.1 Nitrospinota bacterium | reverse complement strand
GGCCAGATGTCAGCGATGACGGGGCGCCCGATGTGCCTGTGCCGGACTATGCCGCTGAATCGGCCCCCCGGAAGCCGAAGAGGGTAGGATTTTTGAGAGAAGATTCTCTTCCGCGAGCAAGCGAGGAGGTGGCCGATCAGACCGTCCGGGCTGTAGCTCAACTGCGGGATAGCGGCATAGTCGTCGAGGAAATCAGACTTCCCATGGACACAGATAAGATTCACGCCGCACACTACATCGCCCGGTGCGTGGAGGCGTCTTGCTACCACGAGGACATTTTCATCGGGAATGAGGATGCATTTACACCGAAGAACCGGGAAACAATCACGACGGGTTTCATGGTGCCCGCCGTGCATTATTTGAAGGCGTTGCGCCTGCGGTCGCGATATGTGCGTGAGATGGATTGGTTGTTCGAGCACTATGATCTGGTCGTTCTTCCGACACAATCCGAAAAGCCGCCGCTCTGGGACGTTTCCACGGGAGACGCCAGCTTCAGCGAACCTCTTACC
>JAPYQX010000353.1 GCA_029937135.1 Nitrospinota bacterium | reverse complement strand
GACGAATGCAATCTCGCGCGGATTGGATTTATCCGAGATGTCGTAAATCTTGAGTCCGCCCCGCGCCTTCTCTGGTCCCTCGTAGAAGCGAAATTTCTCGTAATTGACCAACATCAGATCGCCCATCACCCGCACCTTGTGCGAGTGAATATTGGGCGGCACCTCAAGCTGGCAAACAACTATAGGGTTCTTGCGATCCGAGATATCGAGAATCGTGGTTCCCTCGGGCGGGCGCATGTGCGCCACATAGGCGTAGTCGCCCTCGACAACCACCTGACCCGCCCCGGGAAGTTCCAGGCGCCCCAGTTTTTTGAATCCCTTGTTTAATCCAAACGGACCATACTTTGCCATTACCTCTCCCCAATAAAATCGTGGGTCTAACGGGCGCTCAACTGCCGGTATGCGTTCCGGACATTCCAGGGCATCCATTCCCGATAGCGGGGAAGAGTCTCGTAATCCGGAAGGTTCACCCTATCGACAGCCTCGTCCTCGGACATCCCCCCCTCAATCGCCCCGGCCACTCCATCCCGGAGGGCGGCCAACAACTCCCGAAACTCCCGAAGCTCCTTCAGGGTGACGGGATTTCCGTGACCCGGAACAACCTGTTCGACATCGAGCCCCGAAACGCGGTCCAACACGGAAATCCATCCGTTGATGTCACCGTCTCCCAGCCAAGGAAAGCGTCCGACAAAGAGCATGTCTCCCACGAACACGATTCCGTCCTCGGGTAGATGAACAATAATGTCTCCGTCGCAGTGGGCCGGCCCCAAGTACTCGAGCACAACCGAGCGGCGATCAAGATGAAACACGAACCGGTCCGCGAACGTATGGGTGGGCGGCACGGCCACCAGCGTGTCGTACTCGGGCTCCTCGATGCGGCCCCGGAACCATTCCCAGGCGGGATCGCCGGGCGGGATGAGCCCCTTGATATTCGGGCCAAATAGAAAAGTTACCTTCTTCTCGAATTCCGAAAACGAATCTCCCCGTCCGACATCGGGCCCAAGAACCTCCCGGAACTTTTCCAGCGTGATCTGGTGCGCGAGAACGGGGATATCCCCGGCGAACACGGAATTTCCCGCCGTGTGGTCCAGGTGATAATGTGTGAGGATGAGCCAAAAAAACGGTTTCGAGGAAATTTTTTCGAGCGCGGCGCGAAACGATTTCGCCAGGGGAATGTGCTGCTGCGCGTCGATGACGAGAAAACCCTCGGGCGTCTCGATGGCGCCCGCGTTCGAATCGCCGCCCTCGCCGACAAAGGCATGCACCCCGCCAGCCAGTTCCACGAGATGAGACCCCTGTTCAGCCATTCAAATTACCCCTATTCAAGAAAATGAGATGGATAAGTTATCTCATGTTATCGAGGAGGGCGGCAATCATCCCCGTGCTCCCCAAAGAACTATCAATTCACAACATGCGGCAAGTCCGATCAATCGGTGGTGTGCAGGGCGGTGGATTGAGGATCGAGAGTAGGTTGTGAGTCGAGGGTGAACTGCGAGTGAGAGGTGGGCCGGGTTATCGATCAGTCCCAGAAGCGGTAGCGAATGAGTGTCCAGATGGCTGCGCCGCCGTCGCGCCAGGTGATTTTTTTCCCCTCCTCGTAGGTGCGGCCGTAGTAGGAAATCGGCATCTCATAGACACGCCACTTCTTGGCCTTGAGGATTTTGGCGGTGATCTCGGGCTCGATGTCGAAACGCCGTGATCGAATCTCCAGCCCCTCGATCACCTCCCTTCGGAACATTTTGTAGCAGGTCTCCATGTCGGTCAGGGTGCTATTGAACAAAATATTGGTGATGAACGTCAAAAAGCGGTTCCCCATCTTGTGCCAAAACATATGCACGCGCTGGGGCTTTCCCCCGAACCGGGAGCCGTAGACCACATCCGCCACCCCCTGTTCGATGGGTGCGATGAGTTCGGAAAACTCGGTCGGGTCATATTCGAGATCGGCATCCTGGACAACGATGACATCCCCCGCAGCCGCGGCGAAGCCGGTCGTCAGCGCGGCCCCCTTTCCTCGGTTTTCGGGATGCCGAAACACTCGCACCCCCTCGCCCTCGATACCGGCGAGAATCTCCCCCGACCCGTCAGTGCTCCCATCGTCCACGATGATGATCTCGATATTCATCGGAACCGCGCGCACCCGCGCCACTATCTCAGCGATGGTGTCCCGCTCGTTGTAGCAGGGCATGACAACGCTCAGAAAAAGTTCCTCACGGCCGGATTCGTTCATTCGATCTCCAAGTGTATTTCATCGAGGGTATAGGCCTCGTACGCTTCGCTCACAACCCTTGTGTTTATCCGAAAGGCCATCATACGGCAAGAAAGTGGAGACCGCCAAAAGCGGACCCTCACAAGCGGCCCGGGGGCGAAGCGGGCATGGTTGGCAACCGGCGGCGGCGCATGCCAATATCGGGTCGCCCCGGCTGATATCGACCCGCTCGGGATGCCCTCGAAATCTCAGGAAGGAATTCGTCATGCCCCGGTATATCGACATCAGTTGCGAGATCAGGAGTGAGGTACCCATACCCCCGGGAGTTTCGCAAAAGGTGAAGCACACAACCGGGTTTCGCGGGCCCGAAAAACATCACTGGCAAGCCACCTGGCTGGAGATGAGTGCCCATACAGGGTCCCATGTGGACAGCACGCTTCATGTAAAAAAAGACGGCCCCGCCATCGGCGAGGTGGACTTTCACCGCTACATGGGCGAGGCGGTCATGCTCGACCTCACCGAGATGGGCGAGCCCAACGCCAAGATGCAACGATCCCATTTCGAGGGGATGGAGGAGAAGTGCCGGCCCGGAGACATCATCGTCGTTCGGACCGACTGGGGTCATAAAATGTTCGGGACGCTTGAATACTATACCGAGTCGCCCTATATCGATGTCTCGGCGGCCGAATGGCTGGTCGAGCGAAAACCCAAGGCCATCGCTTTTGATTTCTTCGAAGAATACGATGCCCGCCGGACCGATTTCGATTCGAGCGAATTCTATGTCCACCATGTCATGCTGGGCGCGGACGTGGTCCTCATCGAGGGGCTCGACAATCTGGATCAGATCGGCCAGGACCGCTTTTTCATGATGGCGCTGCCGATCAAAATCATGGACGCCGAGGCATCGCCCGTCCGGGCCATCTCCATCATCGACTGAGGAAATCCACATGGCTTCCCGGCTTCTC
>JAPYQX010000352.1 GCA_029937135.1 Nitrospinota bacterium | reverse complement strand
GTCGCCCTGGGCCGGCAGGTCAACAATTTCATTATCGACTCCTACAAGCGGCTGAAAAAGTCCGGCGCCGAGGCCAAGGTGCAAATCAACGAGACCGATATCACCGTCCTCGGGCGCAAGCCGTTCACCGGGGTTTCCTCTACGGCGGGCTCGTCGTCCAGGCCGCCGCTGAAGTCGAGGCTCTCCGGGGCTTTTTCTTCCGTTTTCTTTCCGAAAAGGGCCTTGAATATCATGCCCACTCTCCCGGACAGTTGGTTTTCCCTGGCTGCTCCAAATCTTTCCTGTCCGCTCTGGAGGTCACGGGTTTTGGCCCGATCTGGCCGCTTTACCGGCTGTCCCCATCCCGCTTTTAGCACTTTCAATAGTGCAAAAACACACGATATTAATTTTGCCCTTCGGGCGCAAGAGGCGGGCGCCCGGAGGGGCCCTCTTTCTCCAGGCGCGCTTATGCGGGAGCCGGCGGTATGGTAGTTTATGGCCTTCCGCAGACACAGTTTTAATCGTAATTGTCCCCGCCAGGGAGGCTCTCATGCCCATGAAAAAGCCGGTCCGCCAGAGGGACGGCCAGCAGTGGATTTCGGATTATCTCCTCAAAACGACCGGGCGGGCCGTTCACCACGAAGTCGATGGCCGGACGCTCCCGCCCCAGGTGAAAAATATCCGGATGGCCGAGAAGTACATGTCCCGAGCGGCGGAAAACGCCGAGCGGCTCGCCGCGGCGGCGGAGGCTGGCGGGGACCGCTTCAGCGCGAGGCAGCTCTACCGGATCGCCACGGAGCGCTACCGGGAGGCGCAGCATTTCTGCGTCCCCATCGTGGGCCCCCGGAAGCGGGAGCTTCACGGGCGGCTCCTCGATTGCGCTGCCCGGCTCCGGACATTGGCCGGCTATGAAATCGAGCCGGTGGAGATTCCCTTCGAGGGGAAATCGTTGCCCGCGCTCTTTCACCGTGCGCCCGGGGCCGAGGCTCCGGCCCCGGCGGTTCTTTTCATGCCGGGGATGGACCAGACGAAGGAAAACTACCCCAACCCGCTGGGCAACGAATTCGGCGAGCGGGGGATGCACGTCCTCGCGCTGGACGGGCCGGGCCAGGGGGAGAGTTGGCTCCGGGGAATCCATGTGACGCCCGAGAGCCACGCCGCCGCCGCCCGCACCGCTTTTGAGCATCTTGCATCGCGGCCCGAGGTGGATGAAAAGCGGATCGGCGTCTACGGGAGGAGTTTCGGCAGCTTCTGGTCGTTTCGGGCCGCCGCCGCCGAGCCCCGCTTCGCGGCCTGCGCGGGAGCCGTGGCGTGTTTTTACTGGGACCGGCTGACGATTTTCGAGGAGGCTCCAATTCGATTCAAGCAGGTGTTCATGGCGATGAGCGGCATCGACGACGAGGAGGCGTTCGACCGCATCGCCGAGGGCTACACCCTCCAGGGCCACGCCGAGCGGATTCGCTGCCCGGCCCTGATGGTGACCGGGGAGTTCGATCCCCTCAACCCGCTCGAGCAGACCGAGGCGGTGTTCGGGGCGATATCCGCCCCCAAGGAGCTCTGGGTTTTCGAGGACGAATTTCACTCCCTGGGGTCGGTCGAGGCCGTGGGCGGGCGTTCGGTCTATGGCCACGTCGCCTCGTGGATGAGCCGGGCGCTGGCGGGCGAGTTCCCCGAGGGGTATTCCCGGAAAATATTGATCAAGAAAAATGGAGAAGGATTGTTCGATACATATTGATTCAAATCCCATACCAATGAGGACGCCATGTTTGATATAAAATACGAGCACATCCATCTGATACACACCGACCACGACGCCGCCGTCCGCTTTTATCGGGACGCGCTGGGGGCCGAGGTCATCAACAGCGTCGAGCGCTTCGGCGCCCCCCAGACGAAGCTCGACTGCCACGGCACGATGCTCATCGTCCGGGGGATCAGGACCGGCGAGGACCCGATGGCGGCGGGCTCGGTGCCGCGGATGGGGGCGGATCATTTCGGCTTCTGGATCGGCAAGGGTAGCTACGGGGAGGCCAAGGCGCACCTTGAGGGCCTGGGCGTCAAGATCGTCCAGGAGGGGGACCTGCCCCACCTTCGCTTCCTCTACTTCGAGGGGCCCGACGGGGTGATCATCGAATTCATGGACCCGAAGGAATAGCCGCTTCCGTGAATTTCAAGCCCGCGAATTTTAAGCCCGCGTTTTTTTTAACGATGGAACGAGCCCGCAGATTGAAGGAGAGATTGAATGGAACGAGCCCGCAGCCTGATGGAGATGTCGAGCCCCGAGACAGCCGAGGCGCTCCGGGAGGTGAACCTTGCGATCATCCCCATCGGAAGCGTCGAGCAGCACGGCAAGCACCTGCCGATGGGAACGGATTATTACGCCGCCGAATGTCTTGCCCGGCGCACGGCCTCGCTCACGGGCGGGCTTTTGGTGGATTTCATTCCCTTCGGGGTGACCCCGCTTCACATGGGTTTTCCCGGAACAATCTCGCTCCGGGCGGAGACGATGATCGCCGTTTTCATGGACGTGTGCGGCAGCCTCCACCGCCACGGCGCGCGGAATTTCGTCTACTACAACTGGCACGAGAGGAACCTGCCTGCTGTCGAGATCGCCGCCGAGCGCACCCAGAACGAGTGCGAGGGCGCGCGCGTGCTCATCGTCCATGCCCACTTCATCGCCAAGGCGAATTACGGCCAGGAGGTGGGTCTCACCCACGGCGGCGAGCTCGAGGTGCTCCCCGTCCTGGCCGACCGGCCCGAACTCGTCCACCTCGACCTGGCCGACGATCCCTCGCCCCAGGGGCGTGGCGCGGCCCAGGACCGCCTCCGCCGCGACCCGGCGGTCTACTACATCCCCCGGGACGTGAAGACCATGTACGCCTCGGGGTGGTACGGCGAGATCAACGACACCTCGCCCGAGCGGGTCGAGGAGGTCGTCGAGGGCACCGCCCGCGAAGCTGCCGAGCGGATCAAGGCTTATTTCGAAATTTAATAATCCGGCATGAAATGGCCCTGCCAGGAATGGCCCTGCCTGGGCCGTTCTTCAGGCTTCGAGAATCTTTTTCAGGTTTGCCAGTTCGCGGATGTTGCGCTCGGTGCCGTCGCGGTGGAGCGCCTGGTTTTCGTAGGCATCATGCTCCACCGTGTGCAGCACATGGGTGATATCGCCTTCCTGCTCGAAATAGTAGGAGATAAT